>NZ_JBEZLR010000020.1:74342-110283 GCF_040652275.1 Streptomyces sp. NPDC048275 | reverse complement strand
CCGGATCACCGCCGACCGGGCGGTGGCCTACCGCATCCACCACGACACGACACGCGGCCGCTGGTATGTGACCGCCTCCTGGCAGCGCGCCGCCGTACCCGTGCTGCCGCTGCAGACGGCCGTCGCGCACGGGGTGGTCGGGGTGGACATGAACGACGACCACCTCGCGGCCTGGCAACTCGATGCGCACGGCAACCCGGTCGGCGAGCCACAGCGCTACTTCTACGACCTCTCGGGCAGCGCCGAGCACCGGGACGCGCAGATCCGGCACGCGCTGACCCGGCTGCTGCACTACACCCGCCGGTGCGGGACCGCCGCGATCGCCATCGAGGACCTCGACTTCACCGACGGCACAAGCCGGGAGAAGCACGGCCGCAACAAACGCTTCCGCCGCCTGATCTCCCGCTTCCCCACCGCGAAACTCAAGGCCCGGCTGGTGTCGATGGCCGCCGAACAGCAGGTGGCGGTCGTCGCGGTCGACCCGGCCTACACCAGCCGGTGGGGTGCCCAGCACTGGCAGAAACCGCTGACCACCCCACGACGTCAGACGTCCCGGCACGATGCGGCGAGCATCGCGGTCGGGCGACGCGCCCTCGGGCACCCGATCCGGCGACGGACGGCACCGCCCCACCCCGACCAGAGTGATCGTGGTGGGCATCGGACCGTCCAGGCCCGACCGGACACCCGACGGCGTGAGGAAACCCGCCCCCACCCGCCCGGACCACGCACACGATGCGCGCCCCCGGGCCGTGGAGCGAAAGCGGGGGACCAGCGTGCCCAACACCGTTCGGGACACGCGGCTGAGCAGGAGTCCTGGCAACAGGACTCACTCCCACTCAGTCTTTAGAAACGGTTGCTGAGAAGACCCCGTCCAGAAGACCTCATCCACTAGACCTCAAGCCCCCCTTAGGACGATCCCACCAACCACCCTCACCCCCCGCTTCGGAAGCCCCCACAAAAGCACCCGCCCCCGGCGGTTAGGCTGACCCCGTGAAGGTCCTCGTCATCGGTAGCGGCGCCCGCGAACACGCCCTGTCCCGTTCCCTGTCCCTCGATCCCGACGTCACCGCCCTGCACTGCGCCCCCGGGAACGCAGGCATCGCGGAGGTGGCAGAGCTCCACGCGGTCGACGCCCTCGACGGCGCCGCCGTGGCCGCGCTGGCCACCGAGCTCGGTGCGGAGCTGGTGATCGTGGGCCCGGAGGCCCCGCTTGTCGCCGGGGTCGCCGATGCCGTGCGCAAGGCGGGCATCCCGTGCTTCGGCCCCTCGAAGGAGGCCGCGCAGCTGGAGGGCTCCAAGGCCTTCGCCAAGGACGTGATGGCGGGTGCGGGCGTCCCGACGGCACGCTCGTACGTCTGCACGACGCCGGACGAGGTCGAGGAGGCGCTGGACGCCTTCGGTGCCCCGTACGTCGTGAAGGACGACGGTCTCGCGGCCGGCAAGGGCGTCGTCGTGACCGACGACCTCGAGAAGGCCCGCGCGCACGCCAACGCCTGCGACCGAGTCGTCATCGAGGAGTTCCTCGACGGCCCCGAGGTCTCCCTCTTCGCGATCACCGACGGCGAGACCGTCGTCCCGCTGCAGCCCGCCCAGGACTTCAAGCGCGCGCTGGACGGCGACGAGGGCCCGAACACCGGCGGCATGGGCGCGTACTCGCCCCTGCCCTGGGCGGACCCGAAGCTGGTCGACGAGGTCATGGAGACCGTCCTCCAGCCGACGGTCGACGAGCTGCGCCGTCGTGGCACCCCGTTTTCCGGCCTTCTTTACGCGGGTCTGGCGATCACCAGTCGTGGCGTACGGGTCATCGAGTTCAACGCCCGCTTCGGCGACCCCGAGACCCAGGTCGTCCTCGCCCGCCTGAAGACCCCGCTCTCCGGCGTGCTGCTGGCCTCGGCGAACGGCACCCTCGCCGACCTGGCGCCGCTGCGCTGGAGCGACGACGCGGCGGTCACGGTGGTCGTGGCCTCGCACAACTACCCGGAGACCCCGCGCACCGGCGACCCGATCACCGGGCTCGACGAGGTGGCGGCCCAGGACGCCCCGAACGCGTACGTCCTGCACGCCGGCACGAAGCGCGACGGCGACTCGGTCGTGAGCGCGGGCGGGCGGGTGCTCTCCGTCACGGCGATCGGCGCCGACCTCACCGAGGCCCGCGCCCGCGCGTACGCGGCGCTCTCCCGCATCGGCCTCGACGGCTCGCAGCACCGTACGGACATCGCGGCGAAGGCGGCGCGGGAGGCGAAGGCGGGCGCCTAGCCAAGTGCGCGTGTGCCCGTGTGCGTGCGTGTGCCCGTGACGCTCACCCGAGAACCCCCAGGCCCCGGATTCCCCACGGAATCCGGGGCCTGATCGTTGCCCACCGTCATCCACCTTTCCCCAAAGGCATTCCATCGAGTGACCGATGCCGTATCCGGCTGACGGGGGCCGGGGCCCCAACTAGGGTGCGGCGAAAGCGTTCCGGCACTTGGCCCACCGGCATTGCGATGTCAGTGGTGGGTGCCACAGTGGGGGAGTGAGCAACGCCAGGGCATTCGTGAGCGCGAGCTGTGAGACAGCGCGCGCCGGGCCGACAGTTGGGGGTGACGTCCGGTCGTGACCGGTATGGGTGTGGAGGTTGGCGCGCAGGCCGCGCGCTCCCGGGCTCTCGCCGTGCTGCGTATCCGCAGCAGGGCGCTGGCCGTGGCCCTGCTTCCCGCGGCCGTCGCCGTCGTGCTACTCGTCGGCGTCTCCACCGGCCACATCACCGGCGGAGGCTGGGGGATCACGCGCTGGATCGTGGTGATCCTTGCCGTACTCGTCCTCCTCGCGGCCGCGGGCATCGCCCTCGTGGTCGCCCGGGCCCGGCCCGCCGTGAGCCCCACGGTCGCGATCGCGGAGGAATCCGCGCCCGACCTCTACCGCATGGTCCGCGACCTGGCCGACCGGCTCGACGTCCCACCCCCCTCCGCCATAGCGCTCACCCCCGACTGCGACAGCTGGCTGGAGGACCGCACCCACCCGGCGCACGGCCCACCACCACCCGAGCACAGGGACGAAATAGAAGGCGTACGAGGAGTGCGAGGCGGGTTGGCGCATCCGCGCCGTACCCCCGCCGCGCCCGTCCTCGTCATCGGCTCGCCCTTCCTGTGGTGGATGCGGGTCGGGGAGCTGCGCGCGGTACTCGCCCCGGTCGTCGCCGGTACGGGCCCCTCGGCCCACCCCGACATAGCCGCGGCCCGTCGTTTCGTACGCGGCCTGGACGCGGCCGTGGCCGTGACCTCGGTGCCCACCCGCGGTCGGCCGGTCCGCACGGTCCTCGCCGGCGTCGGCTGGGTGACGCGCCTGCTGCTGCGCAGCTGTCGGGGCCACGCGGCAGAAATGGAGCGGGGAGTGGCGGCCGCCGCGGCCGAGCGTGCACAGGCTGTGGATTACGGCCTGCGGATCGTCGCGCAGGAACAGGTGGGCCTGGCCTACGCGGGCTGGGACCGGCTGCTGACCCGCGTCGCGTTGCCCGCCTGGCGGATGGGCCGCTGGCCCGCCCGGCTGGACGCGGGCGTGGTCGCGGCCCTCACCGAGCTGTCGCGCCGCGACCGCCTGGCCGAGGGTTTTGCCTCCCGCCTCGGCGAGCGCCCCGCCTGCGACCTGCTCGAAGAGCCCGGCACGGTGGACGAGGCGGCCTCGTTGCTCGCCGCCCGCCTCTTCCACGGCGGGCCCGCCGAGTCCGGGCCCGACTGGGCTCCGGTGGACTGGCAGGAGTATCCGGACGAGGTCGTGGACCGTAAGTGGCGCACCGACGCGGCCCGCCTGCACCGCGTCCTGGACACGCTGGGCGTCCACCACCCCGCGGACCCGATGGCGCCCGACCAGGTCGGTCCGACGCTGAGACGGGTGATGGACCACCTGACCGCGTCGCCCGCCGACAGCACCGGCCCCGACCCGGACTCGGCCGCCACCGTCCTCGCCACCAATCGCCGGGGGGCGTACGAGGAGATGGGCATAGGCGTGGACGGGGATGAGGACGACGGGGACCTTGCCCTGGGCAATGAGCGGACGGTGGCGCTTGCGGCCGGCCTCAGAGCGGAGGTGGCCCGTGAGGAGGCAGCGGCGCCGGCCGTGGCGACCGCGCCGGGCGGGGGCGCGGAGCAGGCGGGGCCCGACCGGGCGTTCTGGGACGACGGGATGCTGCCGCTCTTTCCGCTCCAGCCGCCGCGTACCGGTCGTGAGCTGCTCGCCGACCATGTCACCGCGATGGTCTGCTGCGCCGCGATGGACACCGCCGGGGCGGCACCGGGACTCGACTGGCTCGACGGTCCGTCGCTGCTCGTCGGCGGCGAGCGCGCCGCCGACCTGGGCCCGCGCGTCCTGACTCTCGTCGAGTATGGGGACCCCGGCCCCCTCCGAGACTGGCTCCGCCACCTGGGCGTCCGCCCTGAAAAGCCGGTTCGTCTGGTGTGAGGGCGCTGCCGGTGCGCCGACGGCGGCGAGAACCCAAATCCGGAGCTTCGCCTTCCATTCACGCCCATTCGCGACGAACGGTGACGGGCCGCGTGCGTAATGTGATGTGCTGGGACCGATCGCGCACAAGACCGAGGCGAGACCGAGGCGAGACCGAGGCAAGGCCAGGCAGGACCACGACAGGTTCGAGGCGGGGTCGAGGCAGGGCCGAGGCGGGACCACGGCAGGACCAAGGCTTACGGAACCGGCGGGGGCACGAGGGAGGGAAAAGACATGGGGTCGGAGCAGATCCGCCGCTGGGAGTCGGGAGCACTCGCGCACGCCGTGACAGACCCCTTCGGCCAGGGCCCAGTTCCCTGGCTCCGCGGCGACGAGCACTACTTCGACGACACCGGCCACGTCGTCCCGTGGTACATCGATCACATCGACCCGGCCACCGGCCACATCGACCTCGCCGACCACCTCGAACACCGGTCGGGCACCCTTCCCCAAGAGGCACGCGGGCAAGGGACACGCAAACCCCCCATCCCTCGTCCCCGAGCCGGCGGCCCTCGTTCGGCCGATGACGTCCACCGCCAGATCAAGGGGTTCACCACCACCGGCGCGGCAGCCCCCGGCGAGGCCATCGACTTCCACGTCACCGTCGACCCGCCCCAGGAATTCAGCGTCGACATCTACCGCATCGGGCACTACGGCGGCGACGGCGCAAGCAAGATCACTACCAGCCCCCGCCTCTCCGGCATCGTCCAGCCACCACCCCTGACCGCAGACCGCACGGTCTCCTGCCACCACTGGTGGCTGTCCTGGCGCCTGCAGATCCCGAGCTACTGGAGCATCGGCGCATACGTCGCCGTACTGACCACCGTCGACGGCTACCGCTCCCACGTCCCCTTCACGGTCCGCGACAACCACCCGGCGGACCTGCTGCTCCTGCTTCCGGACGTCACCTGGCAGGCGTACAACCTCTACCCGGAGGACGGCCACACCGGCGCCAGCCTCTACCACGCCTGGGACGAGAACGGCCGTCTGCTCGGCGAGTCCGACGCCGCGACAACGGTCTCCTTCGACCGCCCGTACGCCGGCGCGGGCCTCCCCCTCCACGTCGGCCACGCCTACGACTTCATCCGCTGGGCCGAGCGCTACGGCTACGACCTCGCCTACGCCGACGCCCGCGACCTGCACGCCGGCCGCGTCGACCCCACCCGCTACCGCGGCCTGGTCTTCCCGGGCCACGACGAGTACTGGTCGACGGCGATGCGCCGCACCGTGGAACTCGCCCGCGAGAACGGCACCTCCCTGGTCTTCCTCTCCGCCAACACGATGTACTGGCAGGTGGAGTTGGGCCCGTCCCCGTCCGGCGTCCCCGACCGCCTGCTCACCTGCCGCAAGCGCAGAGGCCCTGGAAAGCCGGCGCTCTGGCGGGAAATCGACCGTCCGGAGCAACAGCTCATCGGGATCCAGTACGCGGGGAGGGTCCCCGAGCCGCACCCCCTGGTCGTGCGCAACGCCGACCACTGGCTGTGGGAGGCCACCGGCGCGCACGAGGGCGACGAGCTCGACGGCATGGTCGCGGGTGAGGCCGACCGCTACTTCCCGCGCACCCCGCTGCCGGAGCATCAAGGCCGCATCCTCCTGGCCCACTCCCCGTACCGGGACAGCCAGGGCGCCGTCCGCCACCAGGAAACCTCCCTCTACCGAGCGCCGTCCGGCGCCCTGGTCTTCGCATCCGGAACCTTCGCCTGGTCCCCGGCGCTCGACCGCCCCGGCCACGTCGACACCCGTATCCAACGAGCCACGGCCAACCTCCTCGACCACATCTGCAAACACGCCTGACAACGCCCACGCCACACCCCCACCACGCACCCCCTGGCCAAAGCCACTCCCGGCATACGGGAGAATCGAGCCACTTGGACAGAACCACGGGGAGGAACCGTGTCCGGATTCGTCGAAAAGCCCGAGCCCCTCCAGGTTCCGGGTCTGGTGCATCTGCACACCGGCAAGGTGCGCGACCTGTACCAGAACGAGGCGGGCGACCTCGTGATGATCGCCAGTGACCGCATCTCCGCGTTCGACTGGGTGCTGCCCACCGAGATCCCCGACAAGGGCCGGGTCCTCACCCAGCTCTCCCTCTGGTGGTTCGACCAGCTCGCCGACCTGGTCCCCAACCATGTGCTGAGCACCGAACTCCCGCCGGGCGCCCCCGCCGACTGGGCCGGCCGCACCCTGATCTGCAAGTCCCTCCGGATGGTCCCGGTCGAGTGCGTCGCACGCGGCTACCTCACCGGCTCGGGCCTGGTCGAGTACAACGAGTCCCGCACGGTCTGCGGCCTCGCCCTCCCCGAGGGCCTCGTCGACGGCTCGGAACTCCCCGCACCGATCTTCACCCCCGCGACCAAGGCCGCGGTCGGCGAGCACGACGAGAACGTGTCGTACGAGGAGGTCGCCCGCCAGGTCGGCGCGGAGACCGCGGCCCAGCTGCGCCAGACGACTCTCGCCGTCTACGGCCGCGCCCGCGACATCGCGCGCGAGCGCGGGATCATCCTCGCGGACACCAAGTTCGAGTTCGGCTACGAGGACGAGACCCTCATCCTCGCCGACGAGGTGCTGACCCCGGACTCCTCCCGCTTCTGGCCCGCCGACGAGTGGGAGCCGGGCCGCTCCCAGCCGTCCTTCGACAAGCAGTTCGTCCGCGACTGGCTGACCTCCCCCGAGTCCGGCTGGGACCGCAAGAGCGAGCAGCCGCCCCCCGCGCTGCCGCCGCACGTCGTGGAGGCGACCAGCGCCAAGTACATCGAGGCGTACGAGCGCCTCACCGGCACCCGCTGGTCGTGAACGCACGAAGAAGCCCCCGACCCGGGAGGGTCGGGGGCTTCTTTCCCTGAGCGGACGACCAGGTTCGAACTGGCGACCTCAACCTTGGCAAGGTTGCGCTCTACCAACTGAGCTACGTCCGCGTTGCGCCGTGGCGCGAGGCCAACTATACCCAACCTCGCTCGCGTGCGAGACGCACCGCCGTATGCCGGTTCTCCGCCCCCAGCTTGGCCGCGGCCGAAGACAGATAGTTCCGCACCGTCCCCTGCGACAGCGCGGCCCGCTCCGCGATCTCCGCGACGGGCGCCCCATCGGCGGCGAACTCGAGCACCTCGGCCTCCCGCGCGGTCAGCGGCGAGTCCCCGGCGGAGATCGCGTCGGCGGCCAACTCCGGGTCCACATAACGGTTTCCCGCGTGCACGGTGCGAATGATCTCCGCGAGCCGCTGCGCACTGACCGTCTTCGGGACGAACCCGCGTACACCCGCCGCAAGCGCCCGCTTCAGATGCCCCGGCCGGCCGTGACTCGTCACGATCAGCACCTGGCAGTCGGGCAGTTCGGCCCGCAGGGATGTGGCCACCCTCACACCGTCCGCGCCCGGCATCTGCAGATCCAGGACGGCGACGTCGGGCCCGTGCGCCAGCGCCATCGCCAGTGCCTCCGGCCCGGTCGCCGCCTCGGCGACCACCACGAGGTCGCCCTCCAGCGCCAGCAACGCGGCGAGCGCCCCCCGGATCAGGTGTTCGTCGTCGGCGAGCAACAGGCGCACAGGTGGTACGGATGCCATGAGGTGACCTCACTCACTGGGGAGAGACGGGTGACGGCACGATTCCCGAAGCCGAGACCGACTCCGGGGCCGAGACAGGGACCGGGACCTCCCCGGAAGGCAACGGCACCTTCCCTGAAGGCAACGGCACCTGAGCCGTAAGGCGGAACAGGCCACCCCCGCACACCCCGGCCCGCAGCACCCCGTCCACCTCCTGCAGCCGCTCCCGCAGCCCCGCGAGCCCTGACCCCCTTTCCGGGGCGTCGGCACCGGCCCCCGCGTCCGGCACCCCGTCGTTCTCGACGGTGAGGGTCACCCGCCCCTGAGCCACCCGCAGGGACACCGCGCAGCTCTCCGCGTCCCCGTGCCGCAGGACGTTCGTCGTCGCCTCCCGTACGACCCAGCCGAGCGCCGACTGGATCTGCGCGGGCAGCCCGGTCGCCGAGCCGCTGACCTCGCAGTCGATACCGGCGGCAGCCAACACGCCCTGGGCTCCCGCGAGTTCGGCCCTCAGGTCGGCCTCGCGATAGCCGCGTACGACCTCGCGCACCTCCCGCTGCGACTCCCGTGCGATCCGCTGGACCTCGACCATCTGCTCCACGGCCTCCGGTCGCCCGCGCCGCGCCAACTGGACCGCGAGCTCGCTCTTCAGGGCGATCACCGCCAGGTTCCGGCCCATCACATCGTGCAGATCGCGCCCGAAGCGCAGCCGCTCCTCGGCGACGGCGAGGCGGGTGCGGGTCTCGCGGGCCTCGTCGAGTTCATAGACGGAGTCGAGCAGCCAGACGGAGAAGACGGAGGTGAAGGCGAGGAACCCGGCGGTGACCAGCACCGCGAACGCCGTGCCCAGCGCGGCGGGCCCGGGCAGGCCCAGCGGGAACGCCACGACTCCGGCGCCCACCCCCGCACCCGCCACGATCGCGATCACGCGCCGCCGGTTGCGGACGCCGAGCGCCATGATGCCGGCACCGAAGGCAAGCGAGCCCACGAAGAGCGACCCCGCCGCGGCGTCCGCGTCCGCGCCACCGGGACCGTGCGTGGTGAGCGCCAGCGCGACGTTCGCGATCAGCGCCGTGACCACGCCGAGCGCCCACAGCAGTCGTACGGGCTGCTCGCGGCTGCCGCGTGTCCAGTCGAGCGCCCGGGACGCGGCCAGGGCACAGAGCCCGGCGTGCGCGCACACCATCAGGAACAGCCAGCCCGCGAGCCGCGACCCCACCTGGCCGAAGGCCGGCAGCCCGAACGCCGCGATCTCGATCACGGCGAAGAAGTGGAACGACCACCGCGTGTACGTCTCGACCTTCGCCGGTGTGCTCTTGCGCCGCCACCAGCCGCCCGCGTCGCGCATGCCCGCCCCCGTGTCGATGCTCACCGCCGCGGTTCCCACCGGAACCACCGTCGTACAGCAAACACCGCGAGCACGATCCAGGCCACCGCCGTCCCGAGGGCGCCCAGGGCGTCGTACGCGGAGAGGTCACCGGTCCAGCCGCCGCGGATCAGGGTGATCACCGGCGTCAGGGGCAGCAGTTCGCAGACCGAGGCCAGCCGGTCGGGCAGGACCTCGAGCGGGATGAACGTGCCGGAGCCCAACAGCGACACGAGCATCAGCGGCATGGCGGCGACCTGGGCACCCTCCACGCTCTTGCTGAAGTTCGCGGTGACCGCCGCGAGCGGGGGCCACATGGCCAGGCCCAACAGCAGCCCCAGGACGGCGAGAAGGGGTGCCTGCGGCGCCCCGACGTCCAGCAGCGCGGCGGACGCGACCGTCAGGACCACGCACTGCACCAGGCCGATCGCGGCCGAGGGCAGCGCCGCGCCCGCGAGGATCTCCGCGTCCCGCAGCTCCCCGGTGCGCAGCCGCTTCAGGACGAGCTCCTCGCGGCGGGCCGCGTACACGCTCACCAGCGAGCTGTAGACGGCGAAGAGGAGCGAGAAGCCGACGGAGGACGGCAGGACGACCGAGCCGACCGATAGCCCGGTGCCCTTCAGATCCATCTGGTCGACCGTCGAGCGGAGGCTGAACGGCAAGGCCAGCGGCACGAACAAGGCCGCGGCGAGGGTCGCCTTCGTGCGGCCCAGCAGCGTCAGCTCGGCGCGCGCGAGGGCGGCCATCCGCCCCGCCGCCGTGGTGGACTGTGGAGCAGTCCCTGTAGGTGTCGTCGTCACAACCGTCGCGCTCACGCCACCGTCTCCTCAGCCGTCTTGAACCCCGTACGACGATCCGCGGCTCCGGCGCCCGGCCCGGCCGCCCCCGCCGCGTCCCGCGCGATCCGCAGGAACGCCTCCTCCAGCGAGGCCGACCGCACATCGAGCCCCCGCAGCTCGACCTGCTTCTTCTGGGCCCACATCAGCAGCCCGGTGGCGGTGCGCTGGAGTTCGTTGGTGCGCAGCTTGATGGCGCGGCCCGCCGTCTCGTGGTCGGTCACGCCGAGTCCGGCGAGCGGAGGCAGGTCCCCGAGGAAGTAGCCGGCGGGCAGTTCGAAGGAGATCCGGGACGGCTGCGACGCGGTCACCTCGGCCGGGGTGCCGGAGGCCGCGATGTGTCCCTCGTGGAGGATCGCGAGCCGGTCGGCCAGCTCCTCCGCCTCTTCCAGGTAGTGCGTGGTCAGCAGCACGGTCGTACCGGCGTCACGCAGCTCCCGCACCAACTCCCAGGTGCCCCGGCGCCCTTCCGCGTCGAGTCCGGTCGTCGGCTCGTCGAGGAAGAGGACCTCGGGGCGGCCGAGGAGCGCGAGCGCCAGGTCCAGGCGTCGCTTCTCGCCCCCGGACAACTGCTTCACGCGTACGCCGGACCGTCGTGTGAGCCCGACCATGTCCAGGGCCTCCGCGGTCGGCCGGGCCCCGCTCGTGCAGCCCGCCCACATCCGTACCGTCTCCGCGACGGTCAGCTCGGAGGGGAAGCCGCCCTCCTGCAGCATCACACCGATCCGGGGCCGGACGGCCGCACGCTCCTCGTACGGATCGTGCCCGAGGACCCGGACCCGGCCGCCGGCCGGAGGGGCGAGTCCCTCGAGCAGCTCGACCGTGGACGTCTTGCCCGCGCCGTTCGTCCCCAGCAGCGCGAAGAGCTCGCCGCGGCCCACGGAGAAGGTGACTCCGCGCACGGCCTCGAAATCTCCCCCGTACACGCGCCGCAGATCAGTGACCTCGATCACGTCATCTTGCTCGTTCGTGTTCATGGAATCAGCGTCCCTGCGGACCGGGCCCGGCAGCAGTGCGCGGTGTCATCGGTCCGCATGACAAATGTCAGACGCCACGGAGAGCCGACATTGCGGGGGACACACGAGAAAGACCCCGGTCGACTGACCGGGGCCTTTGCTTCCTGGAGCGGACGACGAGGCTCGAACTCGCGACCTCAACCTTGGCAAGGTTGCGCTCTACCAACTGAGCTACGTCCGCATTGCCCCCGACCAGCTTTCACCGGTCGGTGTGAGCACCACCCTACCTGATCCACAGGAGTGGTTGGTAAGGGTTGCAGAGCGGGTGACAGGAATTGCACACTGCGCCTTCCCCCTGGAAGGGGGATGTTCTGCTACTGAACTACACCCGCGTGACTCCTTGGGATTCGGCTTTTCGGCCTTGCCCCTCGGCGTGTTCCAGACTCTAGCTGATCACCAGGGGGTAAGCGCAAGTCGGCTGTTCCGGGGGCTCGGTGGCGGGCACCGCGGATGCCCCAGGGGCAGCGAGCGCCTCCAGAGCCACCGCAGAGGAGGCCCGCCGCCGTCCCTCCGTGAGGCACCGACTCAGTGCGCTTCGGCGAACGCCTCGTAGACCTTCTTGGGGATGCGGCCGCGCGGCGGCACGTCCATCTTGTTCGAGCGGGCCCAGGCGCGGACGGCGGCGGGGTCGGGGGTCAACGCGGTGTGCGTGTAGGCCTTCCCGGACTTCGCCTGCTTGCGGCCGGCCTCGACGTAGGGCGCGAGCACCTTACGCAGTTTCTTGGCATTGGCTGGATTGAGGTCGATCTCGTACGACTTGCCGTCCAGTCCGAAGACGATCGTTTCCGCCGCTTCTGAGCCGTCGATGTCGTCGGAGAGAGTGACCACGACACGCTGCGCCACGAATATCGGTCCCTTCGTGCGACACCTCTGCGATCACGCGCCATGACGTGCGCGGACGTCATGAAGGTGGGCGGAGAGATGTCGGCTGTCCGGCTGTTATTGGGCAAAGTATCGGCTATTGCCAATTCATTTGTACAGTGCCCGGCATTGCATTGTGAAGCCCGACTAAATCCCTCCGCGTGTCCGAAGGCAATGGGGTCCCACCGCTCTTCTGCGGTTTTTCCCAGGATTTTCCGTGGAGCCCCCCGCGTCGATGCGGGATCGTGATCGGGCTCACGTAGGATTCTACGAATCTACGCGAGTAGAAATTTTGTGCGGGTAGTCTGAAGGGACCTGCTCAGCACCACACACCGGGAGTGCCAGTGGCACGCGTCGTAGTCGACGTCATGCTCAAGCCGGAGATCCTCGACCCCCAGGGCCAGGCGGTGCAGCGTGCACTGCCGCGCCTCGGTTTCGAAGGTGTCTCCGACGTACGTCAGGGAAAGCGATTCGAACTGGAAGTGGACGGACCGGTGGACGACGCCGCGCTCGCCCGCATCCATGAACTGGCGGAATCCTTCCTCGCCAACACCGTGATCGAAGACTTCACCGTCAAGGTCGAGGAAGTCGCGGAGGCAGGAAAGTGACCGCTCGTATTGGAGTCGTCACTTTTCCGGGCAGCCTCGACGACCGGGACACGCAGCGCGCGATCCGGCTCGCGGGCGCCGAACCCGTCGCGCTCTGGCACAAGGACAAGGACCTCAAGCAGGTCGACGCCGTGGTGCTGCCCGGCGGTTTCTCGTACGGCGACTATCTCCGGGCCGGCGCCATCTCGCGCTTCTCGCCCGTGATGGAGAGCGTCATCGAGCAGGCGAAGTCCGGAATGCCGGTCCTCGGCATCTGCAACGGCTTCCAGATCCTCACCGAGGCGCACCTCCTCCCCGGCGCGATGCTCGGCAACGACCACCTCCACTTCATCTGCCGCGACCAGAAGCTGCGGGTGGAGAACGCGGACACCGCCTGGACCGCCGACTACACGGCCGGCCAGGAGATCCACATCCCGCTGAAGAACATGGACGGGCGGTACGTCGCCGACGAGCACACCCTCGACATGCTGGAGGCGGAGGGCCGGGTCGTCTTCCGGTACGTCGGCGGGGGGTCCGGGGGGTATCCCCCCAGTGAGCACAGCAACCCGAACGGTTCGCTGCGCGACATCGCCGGGATCACGAACGAGGCCGGGAACGTCGTAGGCCTCATGCCGCACCCCGAGCACGCCGTCGAGCCGCTGATCGGTTCAGGTCGTACCGACGGCCTCCCCTTCTTCACCTCGATCCTCAAGAAGCTGGTCAACGCATGAGCCGCACGCCTCTGGACACGGTCGAGAACGCGGCCGCGACCCCCGACGTCGAGCTGCCCTGGGCCGAGCTGGGCCTGAAGAAGGACGAGTACGAGCGGGTCGTCGAGATCCTCGGCCGCCGCCCGACCGGCGCCGAGCTCGCCATGTACTCCGTCATGTGGTCCGAGCACTGCTCGTACAAGTCCTCGAAGGTCCACCTCCGCCAGTTCGGCGAGAAGGCCCCCCAGTCCGACGCCCTCCTCGTCGGCATCGGCGAGAACGCCGGTGTCGTCGACGTCGGCCAGGGCTACGCCGTCACCTTCAAGGTCGAGTCGCACAACCACCCGTCGTACGTCGAGCCCTACCAGGGCGCGGCCACCGGCGTCGGCGGCATCGTGCGCGACATCATCGCGATGGGCGCTCGCCCGGTCGCCGTCGTCGACCCGCTCCGCTTCGGTGCGGCCGACCACCCCGACACCAAGCGCGTCCTGCCGGGCGTCGTCGCCGGCATCGGCGGCTACGGCAACTGCCTCGGCCTCCCGAACATCGGCGGCGAGGTCGTCTTCGACGCCTGCTACCAGGGCAACCCGCTGGTCAACGCCGGTGCCATCGGCGTCATGCGGCACGAGGACATCCACCTCGCGAAGGCGTCCGGTCCGGGCAACAAGGTCATCTTGTACGGGGCTCGCACGGGCGGCGACGGCATCGGCGGCGCCTCGATCCTCGCGAGCGAGACCTTCGACGACGCCAAGCCGTCGAAGCGCCCCGCCGTGCAGGTCGGTGACCCCTTCCAGGAGAAGCTCCTCATCGAGTGCACCCTGGAGGCCTTCGCCGAGAAGCTGGTCGTCGGCATCCAGGACCTGGGCGCGGCGGGCTTGTCCTGCGCCACGTCCGAGCTCGCCTCCAACGGCTCCGGCGGTATGCGCGTCATCCTGGACGACGTACCGCTGCGTGACTCGACGCTCTCGCCCGAGGAAATCCTCATGAGCGAGTCGCAGGAACGCATGTGCGCGGTCGTCGAGCCGGAGAAGGTCGACCGGTTCCTCGAGATCTGCGAGAAATGGGACGTCATCGCCACCGTCATCGGTGAGGTGACCGACGGCGACCGCCTCGAGATCTACTGGCACGGCGGCAAGATCGTCGACGTCGACCCGCGGACCGTCGCCCACGAGGGACCGGTCTACGAGCGTCCGTACGCCCGCCCGTCCTGGCAGGACGAGCTCCAGGCCGACGACGCGAACAAGCTGCCCCGGCCTTCGTCGAGTGAGGAGCTGAAGGACCAGGTCCTCAAGCTGGTCTCCTCCCCGAACCAGGCCTCCAAGAAGTGGATCACCTCCCAGTACGACCACTTCGTGCAGGGCAACACGGTCCTCGCCCAGCCCGAGGACTCCGGCATGATCCGCATCGACGCGGAGTCCGGGCTCGGCGTCGCCATCGCCACCGACGGCAACGGCCGGTACGCGAAGCTCGACCCGTACGCCGGTGCGCAGCTCGCCCTCGCCGAGGCCTACCGCAACGTCGCGACGACCGGTGCCAAGCCGCTCGCCGTCTCCGACTGCCTGAACTTCGGCTCGCCCGAGGACCCGGCCGTCATGTGGCAGTTCGCCGAGGCCATCCGCGGACTCGCCGACGCCTGCCGGCAGCTGGGCACCCCGGTGACCGGCGGCAACGTCTCGCTCTACAACCAGACGGGCGAGGCCGCCATCCACCCGACCCCGGTCGTGGCCGTGCTCGGTGTCATCGACGATGTCGCCCGCCGCACGCCGGTCGCCTTCCAGGAGGAAGGGCAGCTGCTCTACCTCCTCGGTGACACCCGCGAGGAGTTCGGCGGTTCGGCCTGGTCGCAGGTCGTCCACGACCACCTCGGCGGTCTGCCCCCGCAGGTCGACCTGGAGCGCGAGCGGCTGCTCGGCGAGATCCTCATCTCCGCCTCCCGCGACGGCATGGTCGACTCGGCGCACGACCTGTCCGACGGCGGTCTGATCCAGGCCGTGGTCGAGTCGGCGCTGCTCGGCGGCAAGGGCGCGCGTCTCGTCGTACCCGACGGGCTCGACGCCTTCACCTTCCTGTTCTCGGAGTCGGCGGGCCGCGCGGTCGTCGCCGTCCCGCGCTCGGAGGAGCTCCGCTTCAACGACATGTGCGGCGCGCGGGGTCTGCCCGTCACCCGTATCGGCGTCGTGGACGGGACTGAGTCCGATTCAACCGCGGTGGTCGAGGTCCAGGGCGAGTTCGCGCTCCCGCTGACCGACCTGCGGACAGCGCACGAGGGGACGATTCCGGCGCTGCTCGCGTAACGCCTGCGGTGGTACGACGGCGTAGGTCCTGCCCGGAACCGGGCGGGACCTACGTGTCTTCCGGTACGTCGACGACATCGCCACCCGCCGCGCCCGCACGGACAGGTCCTAGGCTCATCTCCATGCCTCTGGCCAGGAAACGCATGCGCACGTACGACCCCGCGAAGATCCGCACGGCGGTGCTCGCGCAGTTCCGGCATGTACGAGAAGGCGTACGCGCCCTCGACGAGGAGCGGTTGGCGCGGCCCACGCACCTCGGGGACTGGAGCGTGCGGGAGTTGGCCGCGCACCTCACGATGGCCGTCGAGACCGTCAGCCGGAACATCGACCGGCCGGAGCCCGCCGCCAAGGAGCTGGCCCTCCTCGACTGGCCGTTCGCGACCGCGGAGAGGGCCGGCGACATCGCCGACAGCAGCCGGGAACTCGCCGAGCGCAACCTCGACCTCGACGCGCTCTACGCCCGCACCGAGAGCCGGATCACCGAGCACCTGGCCACGGCCCCCGACGACCGGCTGCTCGCCGCGCGCACCGGTGCCATGACCCTCGCCGACTACCTCGTCACTCGCACGGTCGAACTCATCGTCCACACCGACGATCTGAACCGCGCCGCCGGGACCGACATCCCCTTCGACCGCCAGGCCCTCGCCGCCTGCACCCGGCTGCTCGCCGACGCGCTCGCCGTGAAGGCGCCCGGCGCGTCGACGGAGGTGCGGATCCCGCCGTACGCCGTCGTGCAGTGCGTGGCGGGCCCCCGGCACACCCGGGGTACGCCGCCGAACGTCGTGGAGACCGACCCGCTGACCTGGATCCGGCTCGCGACGGGACGTACGGAGTGGAAGACGGCCCTGGACGAGGCCAAGGTCAGCGCGAGCGGGGAACGGGCGGATCTCAGCGGGGTCCTGCCCCTCATGGGCTGACGCAGGGGCTGAACTCGTGGGCTGACCTTCAGGTGCCGAAGGGAACCAACCACCCCACCACTCCCGTCCCACCGCCATGGACAAGCAGCGACTGACCCTCAGCGTCCTGACCCTGTTTCCGCTCGCCATCGCCTGCGGCGCCGAGGCCGGCAGTGATTCCGTGGGGTCTTCGCCCGTCACCGGCGTCCACTGGACCGTCGACAGTCTCACCGTGGACGGGAAGACCAGCCGGTCACCGGGCAGCGCGTATCTGAAGATCGCCGAAGACGGCGAGGTCAGCGGCAACTTCGGCTGCAACGGCTTCGGCTCGACCGCCACCATCAAGGGTGACCGCGTCGACTTCGGGGAGATCCAGATGACCGACATGGGCTGCCCGAAGGAGCCGATGACCTTCGAGGCGAGCATGAGCCGCACGTTCGCCGACGACACGCTCACCTCGGCGGTCAAGGGCGACAAGCTCACCCTCACCACGGACGGCGGCGACCGGGTCAGTCTCTCCAAGGAGCAGGACGCGCCCCTCTACGGCACCAAGTGGACCATCACGTCGCTCGGGGACGGGGACACGGCCCACTCCCTCCCGGCGGGAGCGAAGGCGCACTTCGTCCTGGACGAGAAGCGGGGCACCCTGTCCGGCAACCTCGGCTGCAACGACGTGTCCGCGAACGCCACCGTCCGCGACGGACATATCACCCTCGGCACCCCGAAGACCACCCGGATGATGTGCGACGGCTCACTCATGGACACGGAGAAGACCCTGCTGAGCCTCTTCGACGGCACCGTGACCTACCAGCTGGATCACCGTTCCCTCGCGCTGACCAGCGAGAACGGCACGAGTGTCGGCGCTGTCGCCGACGAGTGATCCATCAAGGTCCCGTATCCCCAATTCGGACCAGTGGTCGATCTCGCCTACACTCGGAGGCGTGCCACGTGGTGACGGTCGACTCAATCATGATCTGCTCCCCGGCGAGAAAGGCCCCCAGGACGCTTGCGGCGTCTTCGGAGTCTGGGCCCCCGGTGAAGAGGTCGCCAAGCTCACTTACTTCGGGCTCTACGCCCTCCAGCATCGGGGCCAGGAGTCCGCGGGTATCGCGGTCAGCAACGGCTCCCAGATCCTCGTCTTCAAGGACATGGGCCTCGTGTCCCAGGTCTTCGACGAAACCTCTCTCGGTTCGCTCCAGGGTCATATCGCGGTCGGTCACGCCCGCTACTCGACCACCGGAGCCTCCACCTGGGAGAACGCCCAGCCGACGTTCCGTGCCACCGGGCACGGCTCCATCGCGCTCGGCCACAACGGCAACCTGGTCAACACGGCGCAGCTCGCCGAGATGGTCGCCGACCTGCCCAAGCAGGACGGCCGCACCCCGCGCGTGGCGGCCACCAACGACACCGACCTGCTCACGGCCCTGCTCGCCGCCCAGGTGGACGACGACGGCAAGCCGCTGACCATAGAAGAGGCCTCCGCCAAGATCCTCCCGCAGGTCAAGGGCGCCTTCTCCCTCGTCTTCATGGACGAGCACACCCTGTACGCCGCCCGGGACCCACAGGGCATCCGCCCGCTGGTCCTCGGCCGCCTGGAGCGCGGCTGGGTCGTCGCCTCCGAGTCCGCCGCCCTCGACATCTGCGGTGCCGCCTACGTCCGCGAGATCGAGCCGGGCGAGTTCGTCGCCATCGACGAGAACGGTCTGCGCACCTCGCGCTTCGCGGAAGCGAAGCCCAAGGGCTGTGTCTTCGAGTACGTGTATCTGGCCCGCCCCGACACGGACATCGCCGGTCGGAATGTGTACCTCTCGCGCGTCGAGATGGGCCGCAAGCTGGCCAAGGAAGCCCCTGTGGACGCCGATCTGGTCATAGCGACCCCGGAGTCCGGGACGCCCGCCGCGATCGGTTACGCGGAGGCCAGCGGCATTCCCTTCGGCGCGGGTCTGGTCAAGAACGCGTACGTCGGCCGGACCTTCATCCAGCCCTCGCAGACGATCCGCCAGCTGGGCATCCGGCTGAAGCTGAATCCTCTGAAGGAAGTCATCAAGGGCAAGCGCCTGGTCGTCGTCGACGACTCGATCGTGCGCGGCAACACCCAGCGCGCGCTGGTGCGCATGCTGCGCGAAGCGGGTGCGGCCGAGGTCCACATCCGGATCTCCTCACCTCCGGTGAAGTGGCCCTGCTTCTTCGGCATCGACTTCGCGACCCGCGCCGAGCTGATCGCCAACGGCATGACCATCGAGGAGATCGGTACCTCGCTGGGCGCCGACTCCCTCTCGTACATCTCCATCGACGGCATGATCGAGGCGACCACGATCGCCAAGCCGAACCTGTGCCGGGCCTGCTTCGACGGTGAGTACCCGATGGACCTCCCCGACCCGGAGCTGCTGGGCAAGCAGCTGTTGGAGACCGAGCTGGCGGCAGGTCCCGCCGCCACGGCCGCGGCCGACGCCATCCGTCGCCCCTGAGCCCCGTTTCACCCTCACCAACCCGAAAGATCTCCAGACAATGTCTGCTGTTTCTGATCAGGAGACTCCGTCTCCGGGCACAGGTACCGGTGCCTCCTACGCGGCTGCCGGCGTCGACATCGAAGCGGGCGACCGCGCCGTAGAGCTCATGAAGGAGTGGGTGAAGAAGACGCAGCGCCCCGAGGTCCTCGGCGGCCTCGGCGGTTTCGCCGGCCTTTTCGACGCCTCCGCCCTCAAGCGTTACGAGCGTCCGCTGCTCGCCTCCGCCACGGACGGCGTGGGCACGAAGGTCGACCTCGCCCGGCAGCTCGGCGTGTACGACACCATCGGCCACGACCTCGTCGCGATGGTCATGGACGACATCGTGGTGTGCGGTGCCGAGCCGCTCTTCATGACCGACTACATCTGCGTCGGCAAGGTCCACCCCGAGCGTGTCGCGGCCATCGTGAAGGGCATCGCCGAGGGCTGTGTCCTCGCGGGTTGCGCCCTCGTGGGCGGCGAGACGGCCGAGCACCCGGGTCTGCTGGGCCCCGACGACTTCGATGTCGCGGGCGCGGGCACCGGTGTGGTCGAGGCCGACCGACTGCTCGGCCCGGATCGCATCCGTACGGGTGACGCGGTGATCGCCATGGCGGCCTCAGGTCTTCACTCGAACGGGTACTCCCTGGTTCGGCATGTCCTCTTCGACCGGGCGAACCTGAGCCTGGACCAGCGCATCGAGGAGTTCGGCCGCACGCTGGGAGAAGAACTCCTGGAGCCCACCAAGATCTACTCACTGGACTGCCTGGCGCTGACCAGGACCACCCAGGTGCACGCCTACAGCCACATCACGGGCGGCGGTCTCGCGGCCAACCTGGCCCGTGTCGTCCCGGACGGCCTGCACGCGATCGTCGACCGTGGGACCTGGACGCCGGCCCCGGTCTTCGACCTCGTCGGCAAGACCGGGGCCGTCGAGCGTCTGGAGCTGGAGAAGACGCTGAACATGGGCGTCGGCATGATCGCGGTCGTCCCCGAGGAGTCGGCGGACGTGGCCCTGGCCACCCTCGCCGACCGTGGTGTGGACGCCTGGATCGCCGGCGAGATCACCGAGCGTGGCGAGCACAGCACGGGCGCGGCCCTGGTCGGGGACTACGCCAAGTAGGCCCGCGGGGCCCGTGCGGCCCCGCGCCCGGTGTACGAGTGCAGGGCAGCACAAAACCCGGTCCGGCGCTGAGGCCCCGGACCGGGCGAAGTGCAGTTGCTACGAGAAATCCACCGACAGGGCTTCCGTGAACAGAAATCTGCTGCGAACAACAGAAATCTGCTCCGGAAGATCTGTCACGGGAGATCGCGAAAACTGCGAGGAGCGCCGTTGCGTCAAGCGCCGCGACGTTGCGACTGGGGACCGGACTGGTCGTCCTCGTCCTCATCGTCGTCGTTGTAGAGATCCGCGTACTGGGCGTACGGGTCGTCTTCTTCCTCGTCGTCGTCCTCGAACGGCTCGCCATTCGGCGGCTGGTTCGAAGTCGAAGCGCCCAGCTCATTGGCCAGACGCGAGAGGTCAGTCCCGCCGCTGCTGTACTTCAGCTGGCGGGCGACCTTCGTCTGCTTGGCCTTTGCCCGGCCGCGCCCCATGGCTCGACCCCCTCGGATACGGGGCTCGGTGGCCCCAGAGTCTTGACACGCGTTCATAATCTGGAACGGACTCTCCGTGGAGAGACCGGTCCGTAGGGCTTCCACGGTACCTGAGCCCGCGCCCATACGGTACGTCGCCCGCAGGACGCGCCCGTGCCCAGAACCTGCGAGGTGCCCTGTCCCCGCTGGTCAACCGCGATTTTAACCTCTTCTTGGCGCCCGACCCGCCGACAGGAGTGAGAGTTCTCTCCAAGTGTTCCCCCGGCGGGTCCCTGACAAGCGCCAAATAAGCCGGAATCAGCAGTTCCGGATTGCTCCGCAATCAGCGGCGGCGCGCCTCCGCCATCCGCTGCTCGGCGATCCGGTCGGCCGCGGCGGCCGGCGGAATCCCGTCCTGCTTCGCACGTGCGAATATGGCCAGCGTAGTGTCGAAGATCTTGGCCGCCTTCGCCTTGCACCGCGCGAAGTCGAAGCCGTGCAACTCGTCCGCCACCTGGATGACACCGCCCGCGTTCACCACGTAGTCGGGGGCGTACAGGATCCCGCGGTCCGCGAGGTCCTTCTCCACGCCCGGGTGCGCCAGCTGGTTGTTGGCGGCACCGCACACGATCTTCGCGGTGAGCACCGGCACGGAGTGGTCGCTCAGCGCTCCGCCGAGCGCGCAGGGGGCGTAGATGTCGAGCCCTTCGGTGCGGATGAGGGCCGCGGTGTCCGCGACGGCCCTGACACCGGTCGGGTGCTTGTCCAGAATCCGCTGTACGGAGTCGGCCCGCACGTCTGTGATCACGACCTCGGCGCCGTCCTCGCGCAGATGGTCCACGAGGTGGCGGCCCACCTTGCCGACGCCCGCGATGCCGACCGTACGGCCGCGCAGCGTCGGATCGCCCCACAGGTGCTGGGCCGAGGCCCGCATGCCCTGGAAGACACCGAAGGCGGTCAGCACGGAGGAGTCCCCGGCGCCGCCGTTCTCCGGCGAGCGGCCGGTCGTCCAGCGGCACTCGCGCGCCACGACGTCCATGTCGGCGACGTACGTACCGACGTCGCACGCGGTGACGTACCGGCCGCCGAGCGACGCCACGAACCGGCCGTACGCGAGGAGCAGTGCCTCGCTCTTGATCTGCTCGGGGTCGCCGATGATGACGGCCTTGCCGCCGCCGTGGTCGAGACCGGCCATGGCGTTCTTGTACGACATGCCGCGCGACAGGTTCAGCGCGTCGGCGACGGCCTCGTCCTCGTTCGCGTACGGGTAGAAGCGCGTGCCGCCGAGGGCGGGGCCCAGGGCGGTGGAGTGGATGGCGATGACGGCCTTGAGACCGCTGGCGCGGTCCTGACAGAGCACTACTTGCTCATGACCGCCCTGGTCCGAATGGAACAGGGTGTGCAGGACATCAGCAGGAGCGCCGGTTACGTCGGTCACGGTGGTGACTCCCAGGTAAGTAGCGGCGGTTGGAGACGGTGCCCGTGCGGATGGCGGGCCGCCGTGGGCACGAGGGTAGAGCCTGTGCCCGGCCACCATCCGCGCGGTGTTCAGGATCACCTTCTCTTGGAGTACACATCCACACGACCGTGGGACGATTTGCAGTGTTTTCCCGGTCGCTCGTGTGGCGGTTGAGCGGGGTTCCCGCCCGGGTTTCACGTCCGGCCCGTTGGGGAAGGAGCAGGGGTGCCCAAGGTGTCCTCGGTGATCGTCCCGTACACGTCCTATCTGCGCGTGTACGAGCCGCTGGCCGCCTTCCCGGAGCCGGAGCGCGGCCACTGGTCGCGCTACGCCCGGCGCCCCGAGCGCCCCTCGTACCAGGACGAGCTGCGCCGCTCCCTGGCCGACCTGCTGCCCACCCCGCCGATCCCCGTGCCGGTGCACGAGAGCGGCGACGCGTTCGTCCTGAGCGTCGACGGGGTGCTCTGCGTCTGCCCCTGGCGCACCCGGCTGCGTGGCTGGCAGGCCCTGGGCGAGCTGGCCGAGGAACTGCCGGCGTCGGTCCTGGACGCGGTCCTGCCTCCGCTCGTACGCCACCAGGCCGCCCAGGACTACGAGCGCTGGCTGGCCCGCAACCCGGACGCCCGGCCGTGGATCCTGACGTCGACCTGGCAGGTGCCGCTGAACTGGTTCGTGCTCGTCTCCGACGAGGAGCGGGAGTACGAGAAGGGGGAGGGCGGCGACGGAGCCGCGCCGGTGCTGCGCTACCGGACGCCGATGGTGCAGGCGCGGCGGCGGACGGCGCGGGCCCTGAAGACACTCAAGGACACCCTCGACGAGGGGCCGCTCATCGACGGCTTGGTGGACGTCGGGCGATGGCTGGAAGAATTCCATCCGCGCTCGCTGGTCGAGCTGGATTACGGCGGGCTCGTGCACGTCCTGCCGGCGGAGCAGCTCGAGGGTGACCACTCGGCGGCGGACGTCGCGGCGGGCATCGAGGGGCTGCGCAGCGGGGACGGGGCCGCGGCGGGCGAGGCGTACGGGCGGCTCGTGGAACGCTGGCGGTCGGTCAGGGACCGGCAGTCGGCGAACTGAGGCACGTCGGGCGCGTCGTGGGCGCGTTGCGTGGGTCACATGATGCGGGTGAGCCGTGTGATCTGCTTCTCACCAGTGGCCGTCGAACTGGCGTATGGTCCTCGCACGTTGAAGAACCCTCAGCGCGGGACGTACGTCCTGATCCGGGCTTTTGCATCAACAGGGTGTCAAGACGGTGCCAAGCGTGACGGACGGCACTTACCTGACCCTTGCGCCCCTTGCCCTTCCTCGTGCCAAAATAGGACAAGGAGCCTGGGGGAGGCCCCTTCTACCCACTTATGGGTGGAATCTCAGCATTGCACGCTATGGGGGGTCCGGTGACTCCTGATCGCCCTGTGACTGATCGTCACAGTGGCGTGACTGTCCGCTATGGCATGGTCCATCGGCTTCCGTCGCTGATGAACACCTGGGAGGGCAATTCCATCGGTTTGGCCGACGCGGCTGGACGGATGGTGTAGTTGTAGTGCCGAGGACAAGCCGTTCGTCCTATAACCGACTCGACCCGTGTCCGCCATTTCGGGCAACGCGGGTCAAGGTGCAGAATTTAGAGGAAAGAACCGAGAAGGTTCGGTTCTCCCGAGGAGGCCGCTCATGACCGCTCGCACCCCTGATGCCGAGCCGCTGCTGACCCCGGCTGAGGTCGCCACCATGTTCCGTGTCGACCCCAAGACGGTCACGCGGTGGGCGAAGGCCGGCAAGCTAACGTCCATCCGCACGCTCGGCGGGCATCGCCGCTACCGCGAGGCGGAGGTCCGTGCACTGCTCGCGGGTATCCCGCAGCAGCGCAGCGAGGCCTGAACAATCGCATAATCGGACATTCCGGCGGGACCCCCATCCTGTCCTGACGTCCGCACTACAGCTCCAAGCGACGCGGGTTCTGCCCCAACAGGGCCCACGCCCGACCCAATTGAACAAGCGACAAGGGTGCGTCGTAGATCGCGCTGGACTCCGCCGGGTCCAGCGCGATTTTTTTGTGCCCTGGCTGTGGGTCAGGGTGTGCGGCCGGGCCGCCGGGCTCGTGCGAGGCGCTCAGTTCCGTCCGCGAGGCGACCGGGCCTGACCGTGCGTGGTCGATCTGTGAGTGGCCTTGTCGGAGTCTGGGGAGGGGTGTCGGATCTCCTGTGGGAGCCCTCGGCGAGTGGTGCAATTGCACATATTAAATTGACCAGTTGTAGGTGGGGTGTAAGTTCTGCAGTTTCAAAAACATATGCAGTGAATCCCGTCACATGCCGTGGTCCTGTCGCCCATGACGCGTCTGCGCTAAAGGAGTTGGGACGGCGCCCCCTGTGGCCCCCCGTTGCGTGAGGGGCGCACTCGCGGCCATTGGTCACGCCGTGGAGGGACTTTCGTCCTCGGTCGCCGTCTCGACCGCCGCCTCGCCCTCCTCACGGCGCGGAGAGGGCTCCATGGCCAGTCTCAGGAGCTGGTGGCAGATCGGGCAGTGTCGCGTCAGATGGCGGTACCCGGAGGCGGCCGACAGATGGGCACGCAGCAGAGCGCGCGTCTCGTGTCGAGCGGATGCCGCCATGCGTCACCTCCAGTGGGTCGAGTGCCCTGGCTTCTGAGGTACCCGCGGAATGTGACGCCGTCAAGACACGGGAGACTCCGCCGATGAATCGGTGGGCGGCATACGGACAAGAGTCCGGGTCCGAAGACGCGGGCTCTCGCGGGGCACGGCAAAGGGCCCCGCAGCCATTGCCTGGGTGCGGGGCCCGTCTTCGAGGAGGTCCTGACGGGGGTCGCTGTGTCCGCTTGCGGCGGCGCCACGGGCGCGGGTGGGGACACGAAGAAGGCCCCGCACCGTTGCCGGTTGCGGGGCCTTCCTCATCTATGCGGTCCTGACGGGATTTGAACCCGCGGCCTCCACCTTGACAGGGTGGCGAGCACTCCAAACTGCTCCACAGGACCAAGCTTTACAGCGACTTGTTCTTGCGTTGTGCTGCGAAAAGAGACTGTACAGGAGGGTGAGCCCGGGGTCGAACTCACCCACCGTACAGGCGCCGTTACGGCGCCGCCGCGTCGATCGCCTTCACGATGCGCTTGTCGGAGACGGGGTACGCCGTGCCGAGCGCATGGGCGAAGTAGCTGACCCGGAGCTCCTCGATCATCCAGCGGATGTCCAGGACCTGCCGGGGCACGGGCCGGCCCTGCGGCAGCTGCTCGAGGAGCCACGCGTACTCGTCCTGCATCTCGTGGACCTTCTCCATGCGGGAGGTGTCCCGCTGGGCGCCGGTCGGCATCTGCTGCAGGCGCCGGTCGGCGGCGACCAGATAGCGCATCAGGTCCGGGAGGCGACGAAGGCCGGTCTCCGTCACGAAGCCGGGCTTCACAAGGGCGTCCAGCTGCGTCCGTACGTCCGTGAGGTTCGCCAGGAGCGTGGGGCTGCGGGTGGCCTTCAGACGGCGCTCACAGGACTGCCAGGCGGCGAGGACCTGCTGCACCTGGCCCACCGTACGGACCGTCGTGTCGACGATCTCGGCGCGCACCTTGTCGTACAGCTTCCGATGCGACTCCTCGTCCCACGCCGGCCCCCCGAAATCCCCGATCAGTTTGTCCGCGGCGGCCATCGCGCAGTCGTCGAAGAGGGCCTGGATCGAGCCGTGCGGATTGGCGGACAGGGCGAGCTTCTGAGCGTTCGTGAGCTTGTCCGAGGCGAACTTGGCCGGGTTCACCGGGATGTTGCGCAGGATCAGCCGCCGGCTGCCCCGCCACATGGCCTGCGCCTGCTCGGCCTCCGTGTCGAAGAGCCGTACGGAGACGGTGTCGCCGTCGTCGACCAGGGCCGGGTACGCCTTCACCGGCTGACCCGCCCGGCGTGTCTCGAACACACGAGTGAGCGAGCCGATCGTCCAGTCCGTGAGGCCCGTACGCTCCAGGGACTCGCCGCCCTCGCGCTCGGCGATGGCCGCCGCGGCCTGCGAGATCGCCTGGCGTGCCTTCGGCTTCAGCCGGAGCTTCAGTGCCTCCAGGTCCTTGTCCTCGGCGAGCTTGCGGCGCCGCTCGTCGACGATCCGGAAGGTGATCTTCAGATGGTCGGGGACCCGGGACCAGTCGAAGTCGTCGGCCGTCAGCGGCACCCCGACCATCCGCTTCAGCTCCCGCGCCATGGTCAGCGTCAGCGGCTCCTGGAGGGGCACGGCCCGCTCCAGGAACTTCTGCGCGACGTTCGGGGCGGGAACGTAATGGCGGCGGATGGGCTTCGGGAGCGAACGGATCAGCTCCGTCACCACCTCTTCCCGCGATCCCGGGATCTGCCAGTCGAAGCCCTCGTCGGTGACCTGGTTCAGGACCTGGAGCGGGATGTGGACGGTCACACCGTCGGCGTCCGCGCCCGGCTCGAACTGGTACGTCACCCGGAACTTGAGCCGTCCCTGGCGCCAGGAGTCGGGGTAGTCGTCCTTCGTGACCGCCCCGGCCTTCTCGTTGATGAGCATCGAGCGCTCGAAGTCGAGAAGCTCGGGCTCGTCGTGGCGCTTGTGCTTCCACCAGGAGTCGAAGTGCGCGCCGGACACGACGTGCTCGGGTACTCGCTGGTCGTAGAAGTCGAACAGCGTCTCGTCGTCGACCAGGATGTCCCGACGGCGGGCGCGGTGCTCCAACTCCTCGACCTCGGTGAGGAGCTTGCGGTTGTCGGCGAAGAACTTGTGGTGCGTACGCCAGTCGCCCTCGACCAGCGCGTTGCGGATGAAAAGTTCGCGGGACGTCTCCGGGTCGATGCGACCGTAGTTGACCTTCCGCTGCGCGACGATCGGTACGCCGTACAGCGTGACCTTCTCGTACGCCATCACCGCCGCCTGGTCCTTCTCCCAGTGCGGCTCGCTGTACGTGCGCTTGAGGAGGTGTCCGGCGAGGGGTTCGACCCACTCGGGCTCGATCTTCGCATTGACGCGGGCCCACAGACGGGACGTCTCGACCAGCTCGGCGGACATCACGAAACGCGGGGGCTTCTTGAAGAGGGCCGAGCCCGGGAAGATCGCGAACTTGGCGTTGCGGGCACCCAGGTACTCGTTCTTCGCGCCCTCCTTCACGTCCTTCATGCCGACGTGGGAGAGGAGGCCGGCCAGCAGCGAGACGTGGACGCTCTGGTCGGCCGCGTCGTCCTCGTTCAGATGGATGCCCATCTGCTTGGCGACCGTGCGGAGCTGGGTGTAGATGTCCTGCCATTCGCGGATGCGCAGGAAGTTCAGGTACTCCTGCTTGCACATGCGACGGAACGCGGACGAGCCCCGCTCCTTCTGCTGCTCGCGCACATACCGCCACAGATTCAGGAACGCGAGGAAATCGCTCGTCTCGTCCTTGAAGCGGGCGTGCTGCTGGTCGGCCTGCGTCTGCTTGTCGGCGGGGCGCTCGCGCGGGTCCTGGATCGAGAGCGCGGCGGCGATCACCATGACCTCGCGCGCACAGCCGTTCTTGTCGGCCTCCAGGACCATGCGGGCCAGCCGCGGGTCCACGGGGAGCTGAGCGAGCTTGCGGCCGGTCTGGGTGAGCCGCTTGCGTACGTCCTTCTCCGTCGGGTCCAGCGCGCCGAGCTCCTGGAGCAGCTGGACGCCGTCACGGATGTTGCGGTGGTCCGGCGGGTCGATGAACGGGAACTTCTCGATGTCCCCGAGGCCGGCCGCGGTCATCTGCAGGATGACGCTCGCCAGGTTCGTACGGAGGATCTCCGCGTCCGTGAACTCCGGGCGGGCGTTGAAGTCGTCCTCGCTGTAGAGGCGGATGCAGATGCCGTCGCTGGTCCGGCCGCAGCGGCCCTTGCGCTGGTTGGCGCTGGCCTGCGAGACCGGCTCGATGGGCAGGCGCTGGACCTTGGTGCGGTGGCTGTACCTGGAGATACGGGCGGCGCCCGGGTCGATGACGTACTTGATGCCCGGGACGGTGAGCGAGGTCTCGGCGACGTTGGTCGCCAGCACGATCCTGCGACCGGTGTGCGGCTGGAAGACGCGGTGCTGCTCGGCGTGCGAGAGGCGCGCGTAAAGAGGGAGGACCTCGGTGAACCGGTAGTTCTTCTTCGTCAGCGCGTCGGCGGTGTCGCGGATCTCCCGCTCACCGGAGAGGAAGACGAGGATGTCCCCCTTCCCTTCCCCCTGGAGCTCCTCGACGGCGTCGCAGATCGCGGTGATCTGGTCGCGGTCGGAGTCGTCGCCGTCCTCTTCGAGGAGGGGACGATAACGCACCTCGACGGGGTACGTACGCCCGCTGACCTCGACGATCGGCGCATCGCCGAAGTGCCGGGAGAAGCGCTCGGGATCGATGGTCGCGGAGGTGATGACGACCTTGAGGTCCGGCCGCTTGGGCAGCAGCTGCGCGAGATATCCCAGCAGGAAGTCGATGTTGAGGGACCGCTCGTGGGCCTCGTCGATGATGATCGTGTCGTACGCGCGCAGCTCGCGGTCCGTCTGGATCTCGGCCAGCAGGATGCCGTCCGTCATGAGCTTGACGAAGGTGCCGTCCGGGTTCACCTGGTCGGTGAAGCGGACTTTCCAGCCGACGGCTTCGCCCAGCGGCGTGTCGAGCTCCTCCGCGACCCGCTCGGCGACGGTGCGGGCGGCGATACGGCGGGGCTGGGTGTGCCCGACCATGCCGCGGACGCCGCGCCCGAGTTCGAGACAGATCTTCGGAATCTGGGTGGTCTTACCGGACCCGGTCTCACCGGCGACGATGACGACCTGATGATCGCGGATGGCCGCCGCGATGTCGTCCTTCTTCTGGCTGACCGGGAGCTGCTCGGGGTACGTGACGGCGGGCACGCGGGCGCGACGCTCGGCCATACGGGCCTCGGCCTTGGTGACCTCCGCCTCGATCTCGGCGAGCACGGCGGCCCGGGCCTCGGGCTTGCGGATCCGGCGCGCGCCCTCGAGCCTGCGCCCGAGCCGGTGCGCGTCGCGCAGGGACAGCTCAGCCAGGCGGGGGGCGAGATCGCCGAGGACGGGGGCAGGATGCGTAGACATACGCGGTCCAGGATCTCACCTCGCCGAAATTCCTGGCGAACCCTTTTGCGGGGGAGGCCTCCGGCGGGCGGGCAGGGTGGGGCGTTCGGTCAGATGCTGCGGGGCGCCGGGGTGGTGGCGGCCGGTGCCGTGACTGGTGTCGTGGCCGGTGTCGTGACTGGTGTCGTGACCGGTGCTGCGGCCGGCGTCTGGGGTTGTTGTGAGGGCGTTGTCGGCTCGCGGCGAGAGGAATCGCCTTGGGACATCGCCTTGGCGGTGTTGGAGACGGCCTTGATGCCGAGGTAGGCCGTGGTCATGCTGCTGACCGCGGTGAAGGCCGAGGTCAGAACCCCGACGATCACCGCTTTGTCGCCGTCCAGGCGCCACACGCCGACGATCGCGACGACAGCGATCGCGAGGTTGCTCAGGAGCACCGCCTGCAGCCCGTACCGAGCCCGGTACCGCTCCAGGTCGAGCTCCCGCATCGGCCTCGCCCCGTCCTTGCTCACTTTGCCCACCACCATTGGTTTTCGCCCCGCACCACCGCGTGGGCAAGCCAGAACGTAGTGCCTTGCACAGGGCATGCCAAGCGATTGCATGCTGCACCAGAAATACAACAAGGCCCCGATCCGAAGATCGGGGCCTTAGCTGTGGCTGGGGCCGGGGTCGAACCGGCGACCTACCGCTTTTCAGGCGGTCGCTCGTACCAACTGAGCTACCCAGCCGAGAGGTTTCATGTGAAACCTCAGCGGTCCTGACGGGATTTGAACCCGCGGCCTCCACCTTGACAGGGTGGCGAGCACTCCAAACTGCTCCACAGGACCAAGCTGTTGCGTGCGACGCGTAAATAGTGTCGCACACGGTATTGCGTGCCCCCAACGGGATTCGAACCCGTGCTACCGCCTTGAAAGGGCGGCGTCCTAGGCCGCTAGACGATGAGGGCAGACAGCCAGTACCGCTCTGCTTCGTCTTCGCGTTCCCGAGGGGACGTGAGAAGCATGTGACTCCGCTTTCCCCCGAGGGGTTCCGCTTCTCCTTCGCTTCGACGGAAGCTCGGGACGGTCAAGCCCTGACCGGCGCCCTTGGGCACGAACAGACTGTACTACGCGGCCTGGACGCGGACCAAACCAGATAGTGGATGGCGGCTCAGGGCCGGTTTTCCTCGGGCAGGTGGCGGCTGACCTCGGCCGTCGTCAGGCCCAGGCCGCCCAGTTTGATCTCGTCCCAGGCCTGGAGGCGGCGGCTGTCCCGGTCCAGGTAGAGGATCGAGGCCTGGATGGGGTCGGGGTACTTGCCCTCGATCGCGCGCAGTCCGCTGCCGCCGGTCGAGCCCTCGATACGCAGCCGCGTGCCGCGCTTCATGACCTCCATCTCCTCGTGGTGCAGATGGCCGGCCAGGACCAGTGGCACCTCGCCGTCCGTCTCCCGGGCCGCCGACGGCTCGTGGGCGATGGCGATGTCGACAGGGGTGCCGGCCGCCCGCTGGTCGCGCAGGGCCGAGGCGAGGCGCGCGCCGGCCAGTTCCTGGGTCGCGGCGGCGCCCGGTACGGCCGTGCGGTCAGGGGTGAACTGTGGATCGCCGATGCCCGCGAAGCGCAGGCCGGCGATCGAGAGGGCCCGGCCGTCGTCCAGGACGTGCACGTTCTTCATGCGTTCCAGGTAGCGCTGGGTGACGAGGGAGTCGTGGTTGCCCCTGACCCAGACGTAGGGCGCGCCCAGGTCCGCGATCGGGTCCAGGAAGCCGTTCTCGGCCGACGTGCCGTGGTCCATGGTGTCGCCGGAGTCGACGATCACATTGATCTCGTACTGCTTCACCAGCGAAGCGATGATCTTCCAGCTCGCCGGGTTGAGGTGGATGTCGGAGACGTGCAGGACCCGGATCGTGGTCGGGTCCGGCTCGTATGTCGGGAGCGTGGACGTGACGTCGTAGAGCTTCGTCACGTTCGTCACCAGGCGTGCCAACTCCTCCTGGTAGACATCGAATTCGCTGACGATGCTGCGGGCGTCGCCGACGAGGGAGGGGGCGGAGGAGAGGAGCCCCGAGAACTTCGGCTCCAGGACCGATTCGGGGTTCCAGGTGGCGGCGGCGGTCGCCCCGGAGGCGGTGAGGAGGGCGAGGGCCAGACCGCCGGCCGCCATGGCCCGGCGCGGGCGGCGGTAGACCGCGAGGCCGAGGGCCGTCGCTCCGGAGACGACCGCGACGCAGGAACGCACGGCCAGGTCGAGCGTGCCGTGCCCGACGTCGCGCGCGACCTCGTCCTCCAGGCCCGAGAGCCGCTCCGGGTGGTCGACCAGGGCCTGGGCGCGGTCCGGGTCGAGCTGGTCGACGTTCACGTCGAGGCGGACGGGGGCGACGTGGCTGTTCAGCTCCAGGGCGCCGAGCGGAGAGACGTTGATCTTCGTGCCGCCGGTGACCGAGGGGCGCAGGGTCATCGTGGTGTTCATGGGGCCGACCGGAACGCGCACGTTGCCCACGATCAGCAGGCCCAGCCAGGCGCCGAGGAGGACCACGGTCATCAGGCCGAGCGCCCGGGTGAACGGGTGAGGCTGTCGGCCGAGTTCGGTCACGGGCTGCGTACGGCGGCGGGCGCGGCGGGCTCGGGTCAGGGCGCGGGGGCTCGTCCGCACCCGGCGCAGGGCGGCGACCAGGGTGGTGACGAGAGCGGTGGCGAGAGCGGTTACGGCAGCGGGGACGCGGACCATTGGTCCCGTATGCCCAAGTGCTGGGGTGTGTATGCGGTGGCGTGAGTCTCGCGCGGGGGCCGTTGCCGACGCACGTACGAGGCCATCCCTGGTCAGGGGCGAGGTGGGAGGGTCTCGGGAACGCCAGGAGGTCAGCCCCAGCCCAGTTCGTGGAGCCGCGCGTCCTCGATGCCGAAGTGGTGGGCCACTTCATGGATGACGGTCACGGCCACTTCGTGCACCACGTCCTCCGGCGTCTCGCAGTAGCGCAGGGTGGGTCCCACGTAGATCGTGATGCGGTCGGGGAGGACTCCGGCGTACCACTCCCCACGCTCCGTGAGGGGGGTTCCTTCGTACAGGCCGAGCAGTTCGGGGTCGTCGGCGGGTGGTTCGTCCTCGACGAACACCGCAACGTTGTCCATGACCCGCGCCAGCTCCGGCGGGATCTGGTCCAGGGCCTCACTCACCAGTTCTTCGAACCTATCGCGCGTCATCTCCAGCACATGGCCATTGTCGGGGACGATCGCGTGGAGTGGGGCACGAGCGGACCCGGCGAAACCGCGTGCACCCTCGCCTGGACGTGCCTAACGAACACGGCGACGGCCCCAGCCATCCGCCACGGGGGGAGTGGACGACCGTGGCCGCCGGGGAAGCGGTCACCCCGCAATGGGGAGCCACTTGTCCGGGGAGCCCAGCCACGGCGTGTGCGCGCCGTTCGTTCGCGACGTGGCGAACGTGGAGCGGGCGTCCATGGTGGTCGTCATCCGGGTCATGATCCGGCTGGCCGTCCCGCCGGGAGCGCCGCCCCCTGGGACCCTGTTCCGTCACGGACAGCTCGGCCGACTGTGACGCAACGCACGAAGGGCCGGTTCCCGGGCGGGCCTGGCCCGCCCTCATGTGGCGTCCGTCTCAGTCCGCCTCGGCCAGCGTCAGGGGCGCACCGATGTTCGTCGGCTCCGGGTCACCCACCCACCAGAACCGGAACCGGTCCACGGAGGGCTTCACCCCTGACGTACGAGCCTTGAAGAGCCAGGCCCGGTTCAGCGCGAGTCCGAGGATCTCGCGCTTCTCGCTGAGCGGCCAGCCCTCCCACGCTTCCGCGAATAACTTCGAGTCCCGCAGGAACGTGATGTCGAGCCTGCGCGCATGAGATCGCTCATCACTTTGGGATCGATGACGAGCGGTTGCACGCGCTCGGGTACGGGTGAGTCGGCCGGCGTGGGTGTCGGGTTCGGGGGTTCGGGGCTTCGGCGGTTCCCGGGGCTCGGCGCGCGTGTCTTCTTGTGGGCGGCGGGAGTTGGGCAGGGGGACCCCCTGACCTCGCCCTCGGAGGTGGCTGCCAGTGCGCGCCTTGTATGTACCCGTCCGTCTGGCCGCCACGGTCATGGCTGTCGCGGCCGCCGCCGGCTGTATGAGCGTGGGCGACGACGGGGGCAGCCCCGGGCCCTCGCACTCGGCGGGTCGGCGGGGCGGCGAGGCGCCGGACGGGGGGTCCGCGGTGAGCGGCGGTGCCGGGATCCGCGGAGGAACGGGGGCGAAGGGGGACACCTCGCTCAAGCCCGGTGAATCGGCGTCCGGGTCGGCTTCTCCGTCCGCGTCGGCGTCCAAGGGTGCGAAGCCGTCCGCCAAGGCGACGGGGAAGGGGGGCGGGCAGGGGCAGCCGGAGCAGTCCGCGCCGTCGACGGGGGAGCCGAGTGCCCCCGATGCGACGGCTGATCCCACGCCACCTCCGTCGCCCCCTCCGCCTCCTCCGCCCGTGTCGCCGTCGTCCGAGCCGAGTACGGCGGAGCCGTCGTCGTCGGCGCACGAGCAGACCACGCAGCTGGTGGAGCGGGAGCCGGCGCCTCGGGCCGGGGAGCCGGTGTAGTCCGCGTCGCATCGGGTGTGACCGCATCGGGTGCTCGCCCCCACGGTGCGGGGTGCGTTCGCCCCGCCGCGCCGGGTGCGCCCGCCATCGCCGCGCCGGGTGTGTCCGCCGTCACGGCCCCTGGACGGGTGCCTTCAGGCCGTCCACCGCTAACCTTGGACGTGCCCCGGCCGCCGCTCCTGAACAGGCCTCCGCCGTCGTCGCCGGGGCGCGACTCGTCCTCAAACGCCGGGTCGGCTGACCATTCAAACCTCCCTGACCTGCGCCTTTGAGGCTCGGTTTGCCTTCGGGGGTGGGGGGTGCGTATGGTGGTAGATCGTTTGATCCCATTTGCCCGGCGCCATTGCAGAGAGCGCCGCGTGTGGCGCGTACTCTCCCTTGCCGTGGCCGGACCGCATAGAGGCGGTCGATTGCGACTTCACGGAGTTTGGGCGCGTGCCGAAAGAACTCCGGAAGGTTCGCATTTCGCATGTCTGTTTCCAGTACTGATCACGTCGTCGTGCCCGAGAACAACGAGGGCGACAACAACGAGGGCATCCAGGCCGTCGAGACCGTCGAGACGGCCCAGGCCGTCGAGTCCGCTCCCGAGGCTCCCGAAACCCCCGAGATCACCTTCGCCTCCCTCGGTCTCCCCGAGGGAGTCGTCCGCAAGCTCGCGCAGAACGGCGTGACCACCCCGTTCCCGATCCAGGCCGCGACCATTCCGGACGCCCTGGCCGGCAAGGACATCCTCGGCCGTGGCCGCACCGGCTCCGGCAAGACCCTCTCCTTCGGTCTGCCGACCCTGGCGCAGCTCGCCGGCGGCCACACCGAGAAGAAGAAGCCCCGCGCGGTCATCCTCACGCCGACCCGTGAGCTCGCGATGCAGGTCGCGGACGCGCTCCAGCCCTACGGCGACGTCCTCGGCCTGAAGATGAAGGTCGTCTGCGGCGGTACGTCCATGGGCAACCAGATCTACGCCCTGGAGCGCGGCGTCGACGTCCTCGTCGCCACCCCGGGCCGCCTGCGCGACATCATCAACCGTGGTGCCTGCTCGCTCGAGAACACTCAGATCGCGGTTCTCGACGAGGCCGACCAGATGTCCGACCTGGGCTTCCTGCCCGAGGTCACGGAGCTGCTCGACCAGGTCCCGGCCGGCGGCCAGCGCATGCTGTTCTCGGCCACCATGGAGAACGAGATCTCCACGCTGGTCAAGCGCTACCTGACCAACCCGGTCACGCACGAGGTCGACAGCGCCCAGGGCAACGTCACGACCATGTCGCACCACATCCTCATCGTGAAGCCCAAGGACAAGGCGCCGGTCACGGCGGCCATCGCCTCCCGCAAGGGCCGCACGATCATCTTCGTCCGCACCCAGCTCGGCGCCGACCGTATCGCCGAGCAGCTGCGCGACGCCGGTGTGAAGGCGGACGCGCTGCACGGCGGTATGACGCAGGGCGCGCGGACCCGGACGCTGGCGGACTTCAAGGACGGCTACGTCAACGCGCTCGTCGCGACCGACGTCGCCGCCCGCGGTATCCACGTCGACGGCATCGACCTGGTGCTGAACGTCGACCCCGCCGGTGACCACAAGGACTACCTGCACCGCTCCGGCCGTACCGCTCGCGCGGGCCGCTCCGGCACCGTCGTGTCACTGTCCCTGCCGCACCAGCGCCGTCAGATCTTCCGGCTGATGGAGGACGCGGGCGTCGACGCCGCGCGTCACATCATCAACTCCGGTACGGCCTTCGAGCCCGAGGTCGCCGACATCACCGGCGCCCGCTCGATGACCGAGGTCCAGGCCCAGTCGGCGGGCGACGCCGCACAGCAGGCCGAGCGCGAGGTGTCGCAGCTCACGAAGGAGCTGGAGCGCGCGCAGCGCCGTGCGGTCGAGCTGCGCGGTGAGGCCGACCGGCTGGTCGCCCGTGCCGCGCGTGAGCGGGGCGAGGACCCGGAGGCGGCCGTTGCCGCCGCCGCGGAGGCCATCGCCGAGCAGGCCGTGGCCGCGGCTCCGGCCGAGACGCCCGCCGTGTCCGAGCAGCCTGCCGAGCGTTCGTCCTACGAGCAGCCGCGTCAGCGCCGCGACGAGCGGGGCAACTACGAGCGTCGTGACGACCGGGGCGGCTTCAACCGTGACCGTCGTGACGACCGTGGCGGCGACCGTGGTGGCCGTTCCTTCGAGCGTGGCGGCGACCGCGGTGGGTTCAACCGTGACCGTCGTGACGACCGTGGCGGCGACCGTGGCGGTCGTACCTTCGAGCGTCGTGACGACCGTGGTGGCGACCGCGGTGGGTTCAACCGTGACCGTCGTGACG
>NZ_JBEZLR010000020.1:0-74244 GCF_040652275.1 Streptomyces sp. NPDC048275 | reverse complement strand
CGACCGTGGTGGCGACCGTGGTGGTCGTACCTTCGAGCGTCGTGACGACCGTGGTGGCGACCGCGGTGGGTTCAACCGTGACCGTCGTGACGACCGCGGCGGCTTCGACCGCGACCGTGGTGGCGACCGTGGTGGTCGTACCTTCGAGCGTCGTGACGACCGTGGTGGCGACCGCGGTGGGTTCAACCGTGACCGTCGTGACGACCGTGGCGGCGACCGTGGCGGTCGTACCTTCGAGCGTCGTGACGACCGTGGCGGCCACCGTGGCAGCGACCGTCCCTTCAACCGTGACCGCCAGGACAACCGTCCCTCCAGCGGCTTCCGTTCCGGCAGCCACGACCGCCCGTACGGCCGTCGTGACGACCACCGCGGCGCCGGCACCGGTTCCTTCGGCCGCCGCGACGAGAAGCCGCGCTGGAAGCGCAACGGCTGACGTCTGGCGACGCAGTGACGTCCTCGTGACGCAGTGACATGCAGTGGCCCCCACCGATCCGGTGGGGGTCACTGCGTTTTGCGATCTGTACCGCCAGAACGGCACCGGCGAGGGGGCGTTCGCGGCGCGAGTGAAGATCGTCGGCGGCCGGCAGGGCCGCAAGGGCATTTTCTAGCCAGGATGTGACGTGTGTCATGCCTCCGGCGAGGGAATCGCTGGGGACATGACAGATGACGCCATAGCGAGTGGGCCGTCGGACGGAAATCTCTCTGCCGGAAAACTCTCCGACGGACATCTCTCCGACGAAGAACGGCTTGCCCAGCTCGGCTACACGCAGGTTCTCGCCCGCCGCATGTCGGCGTTCTCCAACTACGCGGTCTCCTTCACGATCATCTCGGTCCTGTCGGGCTGCCTGACGCTGTATCTCTTCGGCATGAACACCGGCGGGCCCGCCGTGATCACCTGGGGGTGGGTCGCGGTCGGACTGATGACGCTGTTCGTGGGGCTCGCGATGGCCGAGATCTGTTCGGCCTATCCGACGTCGGCCGGGCTGTACTTCTGGGCCCACCGGCTCGCGCCGGAACGGTCGGCCGCGGCCTGGGCGTGGTTCACGGGGTGGTTCAACGTCCTCGGGCAGGTCGCCGTGACCGCCGGCATCGACTTCGGCGCGGCGTCCTTCCTGGGCGCGTATCTGAATCTGCAGTTCGACTTCGAGATCACGCCGGGCCGGACGATCCTGCTCTTCGCCGGGATCCTCGTCCTGCACGGGCTGCTGAACACCTTCGGGGTCCGGATCGTCGCCCTCCTCAACAGCATCAGCGTGTGGTGGCACGTGCTGGGCGTCGCGCTGATCGTGGGCGCGCTCACCTTCGTGCCGGACCAGCACCAGTCGACGTCCTACGTCTTCACGCACTTCGTGAACAACACGGGCTGGGGCAGCGGCGTGTACGTCGTCCTCATCGGCCTGCTGATGGCGCAGTACACCTTCACCGGGTACGACGCCTCCGCCCACATGACCGAGGAGACGCACGACGCGTCGACGGCGGGCCCGAAGGGCATCGTCCGGTCCATCTGGACGTCGTGGATAGCCGGATTCGTCCTCCTCCTCGGCTTCACCTTCGCCATCCAGTCGTACGACGGAGCGCTGGGCTCGCCGACGGGCGCGCCGCCGGCGCAGATCCTGCTCGACGCGCTGGGAGCCACGGCGGGCAAGCTGCTGCTCCTGGTCGTGATCGGGGCGCAGCTCTTCTGCGGAATGGCGTCCGTGACCGCCAACAGCAGGATGATCTACGCCTTTTCGCGTGACGGGGCGCTGCCGTTCTCCCAGGTGTGGCACACGGTGAGCCCGCGCACGCGCACGCCGGTCGCCGCGGTGTGGCTGGCGGCGCTGGGAGCCCTGGTGCTGGGCCTGCCGTACCTGATCAATGTGACGGCGTACGCGGCCGTGACGTCGATCGCGGTGATCGGGCTCTACATCGCGTACGTCATCCCGACGCTGCTGCGGCTACGGAAGGGCGAGGCGTTCGAGCGGGGGCCGTGGCATCTGGGGCGGTGGTCGCGCGTGATCGGCGTCGTCTCGGTCGCCTGGGTCGCCGTCATCACCGTTCTGTTCATGCTGCCGCAGGTCTCGCCGGTCACCTGGGAGACCTTCAACTACGCTCCGGTCGCTGTTCTCGTCGTCCTCGGCTTTGCCGCGACCTGGTGGCTGGCCTCGGCCCGGCACTGGTTCCTCAACCCCGACCACGCCCGTACGATCGCCCGCGAGGCGGCCCGCGCGGGCGCCCCGGAACAGGTAGATCCGTGATCTTGCGGACACTCGGCACGGCCGGGTCACCGATACCCGATCGGAGTCCCGGCCTGGTCCCGCTATGCTCGGGGATGCATCGGCACGGGATGGATGCGCGCCGGCGCGTGGACCCTTAGCTCAATTGGCAGAGCAGTGGACTTTTAATCCATTGGTTGTGGGTTCGAGTCCCACAGGGTCTACGTAAGTTGGACATTCCAACTGGTGAATGACCAGCACGGACGCCCCCTGAGAGGTTTAGACCTCTCAGGGGGCGTCGCCGTTTGCTGGCCCCTGCGTGAGCGGTGCGTGCACGGGAGTGCTGCCGGACCCCTTCCGGGCACGCGGCACGGCGGCGGCGGCCTGCTCCGTGAGCTCCTCCACGTACTCCTCGAAAAGCTCGGTGTAGGTGTCCGCCGTCAGGACGATCGTCGAGTGCCGCAGCTTCTTGCTCGCGTCGTCGATGTCCCCGCCGCCGGCCTTCACGAGAGACGCCGCGCCGTGCCGGAGGTCCCGAAGGTTGACGGGCGGCAAGTCCGCCTCGGCGACGATACGTTTGAAGACCTTGCTCACCTCGGCCGGGTGCAGCCAGGCGCCGTCCTCGGCCGTGAAGACCTTGCCCGTATCCGTCCATGGGAGGCCCGCCTCCAGGCGCTCGGCGCGCTCCTGCAGCTGCTGCGCCTGGTGCGCCTTCAGGACGTCCACGGTGCCGTTGTCGATGTGGACCGTGCCCGCCGACCCGTCGGTCTTCGGGTCCGTCTCAACGGGCGTCCAACCGTCCACCACGATCTCCTTGGCGACACGGACAGTCTTCGTCTCGAACGACACGTTGGCCCAGTCCTGGCCGACTCCCTCGCCGCGGCGCAGGCCGTGATGGGAGATCAGGTGGAAGAACGCGTACAGGCGATCACCCTCGGCCGCGTCCAGGAACGCGCCCAGCTGGGCCGGCGTCCAGACCATGACCGCAGACGGCTTCTCGCCCGTCTCCCGCCAGCGCGCCACCCGCTCGGCCGTCCACAGCATGCCCTTGGGGCGCTTCGCCGTCTCCAGCTCCACATGGGCGGCCGGGTTGAAGGTGATGTACTCGCGGCCGATCGCGAAGTTCAGGGCCGTGCGGAGCGTCCGGCGGATCGCCTGCTTGCTGGCCTTGCCCGTGACCCGGCGGAAGGGCGGCATGGCGGCGAGCTTCGCCTTCTCCGCGGCCAGGCGCTCACGCTCGGAGGCCGGCGGGCGTCCTCCGGCGGGCCACTTACAGCGGGCCACCTGCTCGTACCGCGCCGCGTTCTCCGCGGCGATGACTTCGTTCTGGTCGTCGATGCCGTCGAACATCTGCTGCACGTGGCCGACGCCGAGCCGGTCGAGCCGATGGTCGGCGAGCGCGGGCCGCAGGTGGACGCGCACGTGGGACTCGTAGCCGTTCACGGTGGTGGCCCGCTTCGACTTCCGCTTCACGTCCAGCCACTCGTCGAGCAGGTCGCCCACGGTCATCGTTGCCGTCAGCTTCTGCCCGCGCACCAGGCGGCGGCGCGTCTCGGCAAGGTCGGGCAGTGGAGCCTTCGACTTGCCGCTCACGGCCTCCAGCAGGTCGCCGACCAGGGTCTGCGCCTCGATGTCGTCGCCGTCGGGCAGGTCGAGCAGCGCCCGCACCTTGTCGAGGTCGGCCTGCGCGTCCTTCGCGGTGGCGTAGCCGGAGCGGGAGAACGAGCGGCGGGTGCCGTCCCCGCGGGCCGGGAGCTCCTGCCGTACCGCCCACACCCCATGCCGTCGGGACGACAACTGCGGGCATGCCTTGCCCAGTGCCTTGCCATCCTCGCCGCGGCAGTAACAACGGCGGTACGTAGAACCCTTCATGAAGCCTCCTCCCTTTACGTCACAACGATCTAGCTTATGCCTCGCGAGGTTTGGGTTGCTGATCCATCTCCGCCTCTGTCAATGACCGTTCGACACCGGCATTTGGCGCTGGCGGAGACGCCTCTTGAGGCTGTTCCGTGATCGGCTTGATGACGATCATCCCTTGCTCCTCAAGGCTTTGCATGATGCTCCTGACGATGCCGCCAGATTGGTCAATGATCGCATTGCGGACCTGCTCTCCGACGACTTTGGCGAGCTGCTGGCTGGAGACGATCTCGACATCTTGAGAGCTGCGAGTTCCTGTCGTCTCTGCCTCGCCCTCGTCCTCGCCCTCGCTCTCTGGCGCCAGGGGCTCCATTGGGATGGAGTGCAGGGTTTCGACCATGTCTGGGCTGAGGAAGACAGGTGGATGCCACTCGTCCTGCATGTGTTGCCGAACTGCTTTTGCGGCCCGCGAGAAGAACGCGAAGTCGTCCCTGGTCGGGGATCGATCCATCAGGACGCGCCTGAGATATCCGCGACTTGGGAGGACGGGAGCGAACGCGCCCTCTCGATCCTCTGGCTGTGCCATAAGTACAGCTACCGAGAGCTGATCATCGGGCGGGAGAAGGAAGTAGGCGACGGGGTAATCGAAGATTACCGAAAGCGCCACTAGTTCATTCGCATCGAACTTCCGCGATCGGCCGCCCTGCCATGAGCGTTCAGCTGCGCTAATGGACGCATTGGACCACTGGCGTCCGGTGTATCGCTGCAGCCGTTCAGCAACATTTTGTTGAGTCCATCCCCGCTCCTTTCGAGCTCGGGTCATGTTGTAGGCGACGACCTCATTTACGGAGGGGACTTTTCCTTCGCTGATGAGTGCGCCCAGGACGTGATGTTCCGGGGTCGTCTGGGACGGCTCGTCGTCTGGGACGTGGGGGGAGTCCTCTGTCTGCATGCTGCCCACCGTAGACCACGAGTCAACGCCACGCCAGATTCCCTCTGCATCTCGTTGACTCCTGAATCACGATGGCCTACGGTCAACGACATGCAGACAGATTCAACGTCCGCGTTGAGATCTCCGTCGCTGCGCGTTGCACGTGAGGCGAAGGGGATGTCCCTGCGGGCTGCAGCTCACCTCTCCGGGATCGACCCGGGGCATCTGTCCAAGGTGGAGCGCGGCGAGAAGCAGCTCTCCATCGAAGCCCTCTACCGGCTGGCACTCGTCGTTGACCTGGACGAACTCGCCAGCCACCTCAAGCCGCTCCTGCCGCGAGAGGTCGCGGCATGACGACCCCGGCCCTCACCATCGCCGAGATCCTGGCCCACGAGCCGGCGCTCATGGACCTGCCCACGTTCTTCAAGGCGTGCGGTACGGCCGAATCCACCGGATACCAGCTAGCCGCACAGGGGCGCCTGCCCCTCGAAGTGATCCCGCTCGGCCGAAGGCGCTACGTGCGCACGGTCGAAGTCTGGAAATTCCTCGGGCTCCTGCCCCAGGAGAACGGCGCCATTCGCGAGGTCGAGTCGCGAACGTCCGCCGAAAACGACGGAGCCCCGGGGGTCGAGCCCGGGGCGCCTGTCGAGCAGAGAACCGCACTCACCAGCAAGTAAGACGGGACTAGCTCATGCAAACCACGGTACAGCCAGAGGCGCCGACGGCGTCGCCTGCCCCGAGAGAGCAGAGCATCAGCGTCACCCTCACCGCCGAGGTCATGGTCGACCTCGACGACGGCCGGCCCACCCTCGTCGCCGCCACCGAGTCCAACCTCGGCGACCTCCGCGAGACCAGCCCCGCCCGCCTCCGCGCCATGGTCGCCGACGCCCGCGCCCAGCTCGACGCGATCGAGCGCCTGGCCCGCGAGTGCGAGGCCCGCGACACGCTCCGCGCGATCATCGCCGAGCACAGCTTGAACCTCTACGAAGACGACCTCAGCGACCTGCCCGACGTCGCCCGTACCTTCGCCTGCTTCGCTATGCGCCACAAGGACGGCCGCACGATCGTCGTCGTACCCGCGGGCCAGGACCCCATCGAGCGGGTCAACGCCGTCGCCGAACTCGTCAACGACCTCCAGGCGCAGGCGGAGGTGCAGGCGTGACCGTCCTGACAAACGCTGTGGCGGCCGGTATCCCCGGCCGCCTGGCCACCTACCGCTACACGCACCGGGTCGACGTGGTCTCCCTGTACCTGATGGAGACCGCCGGCTACGAGGCCCGCTTCGCCGGGCTCACCGGCGACAGCCTCCGCCAACTGGAGACCGACACCCGGAACACGGACGCCCCGCACGACCACGTCGAGTACCTCAACGACACGCTGACCGCGTGGAAGGGCGCCATCGACGCCTTCGACCAGGCCGTCACCGCTGCCGACTTCGAGGCCATCGCGCACCTGCCGTGGGATCACCCGCGCACCTTGGGGTACTGCAAGGCTTCCAGCGCCATGGATACGTGGCACGCCTGCCGCGAGGCAATGCACACCGCGTTCCTCGACTGGTCGCTCGACCTCACCGGCACCGTCTCCATCGACGAGCCGTCCGGCCCGGCCCCGGTCATCGTCGCCGACGCGCACCGCGTGCCCGACTGCACCGGCTACTGCGTGCAGGACAAGGTCTGCGCCACCGAACTGGCCGACCTGCCGCTCGACGACGACGGGCACCTGGTCGTCGAGCTGTACGCCGAACCCGACGAGCTCGCCCGGGTCGTCGTCTTCGCCTTCGGCCTGAGCGCCGACTTCACCGCCCTGCGCACCTCCGACCCGGCCGAACTCAGCCGCACGGCAGACAAGTTCTACCGGTTCGCCGGACGCATCGAGCACGCCGCCTACGTCCTCGACGAAATCCAGCAGCGGGAGGCCGACGCCACCGCCCAGGCCAGCAGCAAGGAGACGACGGCATGAGCGTCGACCCGAAGACCATGCGCGCGTCGGTCCGCCGCGACCGCGCCACAAAAAGCCTCGCCCGCTACAAGGCCCGCACCATCCTGTCCGCCTGCGAGCTGGCCGAGCGCCACGGACGCCACATTCCCGCCCCTCACCAGCGCACCGTCTTCATGGGACTCGGCGAACTGCGCCCCGCGCTGATCGACCCGACCGACGGAGACGGCGACTGGTTCTTCGTCCACGAAGTCCTGGAGCTCACGGGTGCGACGCCCGAGCAGTGGCACCAGCTGCACGACGAAGAGATCGCCGACGCTGTTGAGGAGCCGCCCGTCCTTCCGCGCGTCGACGAGTACACCCAGCACCGCGCCGAGGGCGGCAGCCGCCAAGTGCCCGTCTGTAACTGGCAGATGGCGATGATGCTCGCCCTCGACGGCCCGTGGGGCAAGGAGCTCATGGCCAACGCGATGCCCGCGTTCCGGCGGGCCGCCGTCGAGAGCGGCATTGCCGACCAGATCAATGTGGTCCGCCTCGCCGACGACGGCACCGCGCACGCCACCGGCGAGACCATGACCGACGCGATCCTCGCCGACGGCCCGCTGCCCTCCGCCGAAGTCGTCCGCGAACAGATCCGCCGCGGCCCCCTCGGCGCACTCCTGCACGACACCCCGGGCGCGTGACCACCGGGCGGGCCCCGCAGGGGATGGCGGGGCCCGCCCGCACAGGGGACATCAACATCGGCACGATCCAGAAAGCCGGCTCCGTGAAACTCGGTAACCCCATTCCGTCAACGCCGCTGGGCGCAGCGCTGGCCTACGCCGCGCTCGGCATCAAGGTGTTCCGCGTCCGCCGCGACAAGACGCCCTACGCGAACTGCCGCTACTGCGCGCCCCTCGTCGGCGGGCAACCCAACCCCCAATACATCGAACACCGCCCCGAGGCGTGCCAGTGCGACGCCAAGACCTGCCACGGTTTTTGGGCTGCGACCACCGACACGAACCTGATCCGCAAGTGGTGGATGCAGGAGCCCGAAGCGAACGTCGGCGGCCCGTGCAAACTGAATGGTTGGGCGGTCATCGACATCGACCCCCGTCACGACGGAGACCTCACCCTGCGGCACATCGAGACCAAGGTCGGCGTGCTCCCCGGCACCGTCATGCAGATCTCCGGCGGCGACGGACTGCACATCCTGTACCGCTCGCCCGGCGTCGACCTGCCGGGAACTCTGGGGCCGGGCATCGATGTGAAACACAACGGCTACATCCTGCTCGCCCCGTCCGTCCACAAGTCCGGCTACCGGTACCAGTGGTCAGGCGACGGGCTGTTCTACCACCCGACCATCACGTGGCCCTCGGTGCTGATGCCGCAGGCACCGCAGCGTCCCGCGCACCAACCTGCGCCGTCCGTGCCGTCCGCCGGCGCGACCCGCTTCATGCCCGCCCTCCTCAAGGTCGTACTCGAAGCCCGCGAAGGTGAACGCAACTCACGCCTGTACTGGGCAGCTTGCCGTGCCTACGAACACGCCGCTGCTGGCGAGATCCCGGAAGCCACCGCCGAAGGGTGCCTGATCGATGCCGCCCACCACGTGGGAATCAGCGAGAGCGAAGCACGTCAGACCCTCGCCTCCGCACGCAATTCCGCCAGGACGGCAGCGTGAGCACGCCGGAGGAGATCGCCGAGCAGATCGCGGCGAAGCACGGTGTGGAGGACAAGCAGCCTCCGTCCCCGGCCGGGCGCCCGTGGCCCGCCCTCGGCTCCGAAGCGATGTACGGGCTGCCTGGCGACATCGTGAACACCGTCGCCCCGCACACCGAAGCGGACCCCGCCGCCATGCTGTTCACGCTGCTGGCCAGCGCCGGATGCATGGCAGGGCGAGAGCCCCACATGTTCGTCGGCGGCACCGAACACGGCGCCCGCATCTGGCCGCTGATCATCGGGTCGACCGCGGGAGGCATGAAAGGCACCTCGTGGGCCGAGATGAAGCAGGTCATCCGGCAGGCCGACGAGACGTTCACGAAGGACCGCGTGGTCGGCGGTCTCTCCTCAGCCGAGGGACTGATCGTCAAGGTCCGGGACCCGTCCGGAGATCCGGAGGACGACGACTACGACGGCGGCGTCCTCGACAAGCGGCTACTGGTTGTCGAGTCCGAGTTCGCCACGGTCCTCGCGCAGGGAAAGCGGGAAGGCAACACGCTGTTGCCCCGCCTTAGGGAGGCGTGGGACGGCAGTGTCCTGCAGACCATGACGATCCGCCCACGGGTCGCCAGCGACGCTCACATCACGGTGATCGGGCACATCACCCCGACCGAGCTGCGCGCAAAGCTGTCCGAAGCCGAACGGGCGGGCGGCACGATGAACCGTTTCCTGCCCGTGATGTCGCGGCGGTCCAAGCGTCTGCCTGACGGCGGCAACCTCTCCTTCTCCGAGATCAAACGGCTAGGAGCGCTGCTCGCCGAGCGCGTCGAGGCGGCTACCAAGGTCCAGGCCATCCGTCGCAACACCGAGGCGGCCGAGTACTGGCGCGAGATGTACACGCGACTGACCCCAGACCATGTCGGCGACGGCCCGGTCGCCCAGGTCGTCGCCCGTGCCGCACCTCAGGTCGTGCGCCTGTCCGTCACCATCGCGGTACTGGACGGCGCGGACCACATCACAGTCGACCACCTCAAGGCGGCCGAGGCGATGTGGGCCTACGTCGAAGACTCCGCCTGGTACGTCTTCGGCAACACCTCCGGCAACCCCGACGTCGACCGACTGAAGCTGTTCGTCGACGCGGCTGGCGAGGAGGGCGTGTCCCGCACCGACATCTCCCGCGAATGCTTCGGCAAGCACCGCACCAAGGCCCAGCTCACCGACATCACCAACCAGCTGCTCGGGCTCGGCAGCTACGAGATGTACGACAAGCCGACCGGCGGCGCCCCCGCCAAGATGCTCCGCCGCAAGAAGGAGTAGCGCCCGCGAGGGGTGCGGCAATCTCCCGCACCCCTTATTTCGCACCTTCTTGCGCATCCCATGCGGCAAGAGGTCAGCCCTCTGACCTGCGCGAACGGCCTTAGTTCGCTTCCTCCGCCTTATTTCGCACCCTGCGCGGTGCGCCACCCCAGGAGTAGCCATGCCGACCTACCCGCCCACCGACGAACAGCAGCAGTGCATCGACGCGTTCACCTCCGCCACAGACCTTCGGATCCAGGCCGGAGCAGGAGCAGGCAAGACCAGCACGCTCAAGTTCCTCGCCGCTGCCAAGCCCGCCAAGCAAGGCGTGTACGTGGCCTACAACGCCAGCATCAAGAACGAGGCCAAGCGGGACTTCCCCCGCAACGTCCGCTGCGTCACCAGCCACGGGCTCGCCTTCCCCACCTTCGGTGTCCGCTTCAAGCACCGCCTCAACGGCCCCCGGGTCCCGGCCTACCAGGTAGCTGACACGCTCGGCATCCACCAACGGATCCGTGTCGGCAAACTGGCAGTCCTCACCCCTGCGCAGATCGCCAGCCACGTCCTGGCCACCGTCAAGAAGTTCACCTACAGCGCGGACCGCGAGATCACCGCAGCCAACGTGCCCCGACCGCCCGGCTACACGATCGCCGACTACAGCGAACTTGCCCCGCAGATCGTCCCCTTCGCTCACCGTGCCTGGCAGGACATCGCCGACCCGGCCGGCCGCCTGAAGTTCGAGCACGACCACTACCTGAAGATGTGGGCGCTGCACCGCCCTACCATCGAGGGCGACTACCTCATGCTCGACGAGGCACAGGACGCCAACCCGCTCGTCACCAGCCTGGTCATGACGCAGCAGCAGATGCAGCGCGTAGCGGTCGGTGACTCCTGCCAGCAGTTGTACGCCTGGCGCGGTGCAGACGATGCGCTGAACAAGCTGCCCGGCGTGGAGCGGACGCTGTCCCAGTCGTTTCGCTTCGGCCAGGCCGTGGCCGACGAGGCCAACGTCTGGCTCGACCTGCTCGACGCGGACATCCGCCTGATCGGCTTCGAGAAGATCGACTCCCGGATCGGGCGACTGCACGCTCCCGACGCGATCCTGTGCCGCACGAACGCCGGCTGCATGAACTCCGCGATCGGTCTCATGAACAGCGGGCAGCGCGTCGCCCTCGTCGGCGGGGGCAGCAGCATCCTCGCCATGGCCTACGCCGCGATGGAACTGCGAGCGGGCGGGACCACCAACCACCCCGAGCTGGTTGCCTTCGAGACGTGGGACCAGGTCTGCGACTACGCCGACACGGACGACGGCGGGGACCTCAAGCCCATGGTCGAACTCATCCAGGCACATGGAGCCGAGGGCGTCATCCGAGCCGTCCGATCCCTGTCCGACGCCAAGGCCGCACAGGTGACCGTGTCCACCGCCCACAAGTCCAAAGGCCTGGAGTGGTCGACCGTGAAGATCGGCGGCGACTTCTACCCGCCCAAGAAGAACCCGGAAACAGGGAAGCGCCTCATCTCCCGGGCCATGGCCATGCTCGCCTACGTGGCCGTGACGCGCGCCAGGGAGACCCTCGACTGCGAAGCCCTCGACTGGGTCGGAGAGGTCGACGGGGTGATGGGCGCGAACTAAGCGAAAGAAGCGAACGAAGCTTCATCGCCGCAGGTCAGAGCCGCATTGAATCGTGCGCACCAGGCGCGCAAGAAGGTGCGCAATAAGTCCCCGGCAAGCAAGGGGGCCCCGCATCCGGGCGCTGTACCGGACGAAGGGCCCCGAGCGTCGCAGCCAGCAGACGCTGATATCGATCCGCCCACCGTATCCACCCGCACTGACACCCCTCCAGGGAGTACGGCCATGAAAGACCACGACATCCAACTCCTTGCCCTCGGTGCGGCGTTCGGCATGCACTTGATGCTGCTCGTCCACATCGCCTTCGGTGTCCTCGACGACCGCCGCGACCGCAAGACCCTGCGGGCCGCCGAAGCCAAGCTCGAGGCCGCACGAGAGAAGGCCAGCACGTGAACCAGTGCGAAGCCTGCGGGCGCGACCTCGAGCACGGCGTGCTTTGCCCAGGGGACACTCTGGCGCTCGCCGAGCGTCTGGAGCGGCTGCCGAAACTGTTCGTCGAGCTGGGCCTGTACCTCGCCCCGGCTCCGCGTCCGCTCGGCGAGCGCGTCACCACCTCCCCGGCTGAGCCGCCGCTCCCGCTGAACGAGGCCGTCCTCGACCTCCGGTACGGCGGGATCGCCCTGGTACTGGAGTCGTGGCGGTCCGACGTGCAGGCCGTGCGCGGATGGGGTGAGCCCGCCATCGAGGGCAGCATCGACCGCCGGGTCATGGCCGCTGCCCGCTGGCTCGGGATGAGCCTGGAGTGGATCGCGGCCGAGTACCCGGCGGCGGGCGACCTTGCGCGCGAGGTGAAGGAGCTGGAGGGCAACGCGTTGTCCATCGTCGGGGCGAAGCCGGACCGCGGCCGGCCGCTCGGCCAGTGCGTCGCTGTCGTCGATGAGGAGACGCGGTGCGGGGCGACGATCCGCTACCGCGACGGGGACACCAAGCTCGTCTGCCCGTGGTGCGCGCGCGTCTACGAGGCGAAGGACTTCCTGACGCTGCACGAGATGCAGCCCGGCGATTCGGCGCCGCCTACTCCGGTCGGGGCGGACGCTGCGGGAGCTCGTCCGTCTCGTGCGTGAGCCAGCGCAGGAACGCGACGAGGTGTCCGTTCATGTCTGAGCCGACCTCGGCGACGGCGCCCTTGGCCCGTTCGTACAGGTCGGGGTCAGGGCGGAACGTCTTCGCGGGGTTCTTGTGAACGGAGGGCATGCCGGAATCTTCCCACGGTGTATTGCCACCCGTCTACGGGTGTGCGTAGAGTGGTGGCTAGCCACCTAGGCCAGCGAGAACTAAGCGGCCCTACCAAGGTGTGTCACCACCAAGGCAGGGCCTGACCGAACCCTTGAAACAGCAAGGAGAACGGCTATGGCCGATCTTGCCATGCCCGCAGGCACGCCTGCGATCACCCCGGCGCAGCAGCTCAACGAGCGCTTCACCCGCATCTACACCCAGTTCCAGCCGCACATCACCCGCCTCGTCCAGCGCGAGGTCCGCGGCGGCAACCTCGCCCTCGCGGAAGACCTCACCGCGGACGCCTTCTACCGGGCCTGGCTCGACCTCCACAAGTGCCGGGCCGAGACCGACGGCCAGATGTACAACTGGCTCGCCACCCTCGCCCGCCGCGCCGTCGGCCAGTACTACCGCACGAAGAAGAACACCGCCGAGGTGCCCGTCGACACCGGCACCTGGCAGTACGCCGACCGCGAGATGCAGCCCGCCGCCGGCTACTACACCCCGGCCGCCACCGGCTTCCGCACGGCCATCCTTGCCGGGGGTGCCCGGTGAGCGTCTCCTACACCCCGCTGCACGGCCCGAACGAGGAGCCCCCGATCCCGGCATCCCTCGACGGTCAGCTGCGGCTCGCCCGGCGGTATCTCGACACGGTCGCCGAGTCCAACATCCACGACCACACCGCGATGCTGAAGGCCGCTGCCGGACTCGACTACCACCTGCGCGCCCTGATCGCCGCCGTCACCGCCGAGCGAGGTGAAGGCCAGTGAGCACCGAGCCGCCCCGCGTCCCACAGTCGCCCCGCTACCGGGACGGCACCGTCATCCTGCAGACCGTCGACCACGGCGAAGTCACCGTGCCCGAGCCGACCTGGTGTGTGGGGCATGACGACGAGTACGTCGGCTACCTCGCTGACGTCACCCACAACGGCGTCCACGTCCGGGCCGGGGCTGCCACCTACGCCCACGGCTACGTCGAGATCCTCGACGCCTACATCAGCCACGCCCCCTACCTCGAGCTGCGGCCCGAGGCGCACCCCCTGCTCTCCCTGCACCTCGACGTCCGCATGGACGCCACCCCCGAGGACAGCCGCAAAGTCGCCCAGGCACTCCGCGTCGCATCCCTCCGCATCGACCGCGTCGCCGCCGAGGTCGAGCGCCTGCGGAACGGGGGCCAGGCATGAGCACCCGCACGCTCACCCGGGGCCAGGCCATCGTCCTCGGCGCCGCAGCGGTCGCCATGGTCGCCGTTGGCGGCTTCGGCGCCTGGGGTACATACAGCAACGCCGTCGCCGAGTTCCACCGGCAGGCGACCGCCGCCGGCGTGGTCGCCGCGGGCGAAGGCCTGACCCTGGTCCTCGCCCTGATCATGCTGGGGCGGACGATGCTCAACATGCCGTCGCCCGGCATCGTGCGGGGCGGCATGTGGGTGGCCCCGCTGTCCGCCAGCTTCATCGGCGTATCCATCGCCAACGACGCCCGCGAGGCCGCCGTGTACGCGGTCACCCCGCTGGCCATGTCCGGCGCAGCCGAAGGCCTCGGCCTGATCGCCCGCAGCATCGTCGTCTACCGCACCGGCCAGGACGCGGAGGTGATGCGCCGCAACGCCGACGCCGCCCGGCAACTCGCCTTCCACCGGGCCGTCGCCGACGGCCACCCCGACAAGCGCAAGCGCAAGCGCGCCGTGCGCCGATACTGGCGGCTCGCCAGATACGTCGGCGTCGGGGACGCCGAGCTCGGCGCCGGCCTGGTCGACGTCCAGCGCGTCCGCGTCCGGGAAGGAGCGGATGCGGCCCTCGCATCCATGTACGGCGGACAGAGTGACAAGCCGTCACTCAGTCCCGCCAAGCCGCCCCGGTCCGCCTCCGCCACCGATGTCCTGCGCGACCGGTTCGCCGACATGGACCCGACTGATGCGATCCGGTTCGCCCATGAGGCGCGACCTGATGCACCCCCCGCCGAGCTCGCCGCGATCCTCGGCACCTACGACGTCCACGTCGACGCCGTAAAAGTCGCCCTGGTCCTCGGCCAGACGGCCCCCGAGTACGAGGTGCATCGGCCTGATTCAGCTGATGCGCAGCAGGTCGCAGCACTCGAGCCGCTCGACCTGCAAGGGGCGATCGAAGAGGCCGCATCAGCCCTCGGCCCGGACGCGAAGGCGCGCGAGATCGCCGACCGACTACGCGAGCAGCGGCGCCTAGTCGTCGCCGAGCCGTACATCCGTACCGCCCTCTCCAGGGCCGCGAAGAAGCCTCAGCCCGACGTCCCGGCCACGCCGATGGAAGGTGGATACGCATGATGCGCATCGTGTTCGGCGTCGTCCTCGCGCTCCTCGTCGCGTACCCGCCGCTCTTCGACATCGTCCTGTTCGGCGCCACCATGGCAGCCTCGTACCCCCCGGTTCTCGCGTTCGCCGCCGGCGTCCTGCTCTGGCCGCGCCTCGCCCGCCGCGTCCGGAGGTGGATGGCATGAGCGACCCGCTCGCCAAGGCTGAGGCCGCGGCAGCCGAGGCCGCCGTGAACACGGCCGCCGTACAGGTCGCGCTCGCGGCTGTGGAGCTCGCCAAGCTGGCCAACTCCCAGCAGCAGGCTTCGGCCTGCCAGCACGCGCACGGCCGGAAGCAGGCGCGCGGCCAGCAGTTCGACGCGAAGAAGTGGCTCACGATCGGCGGTCTCGCCACCGTCGGCGGCTGTGTGGCCTGTGCCCTCGCCTTCGCGTTCGCCCTGGCGTCGATCGCCGTCGCCATCGGCGGCACCTGCGCCACCGCCTGTCTGCTCGTCCTGCGCTCGATGTGGCGCGACTTCCAGCGCGGCCGTTGACGGTTGCCCGATCCGCCCGAGTGTGACCCGCCCGAGACCCCGGAGGACTGACAAATGCCCAGCTCATACACCGGATCCGAGAAGCGCCGACTGGCCTGGCTCACCCTGAAAGCCGCCAAGCAGTCCATGGCCGGAGACCCCAACGTCGACACCATCGACCCCAAAGTCAAAGCCGAGGCCGAGCGCATCGAGCAGCGCGCCGAAGACCGCGGCACCCGCGAAGTCACCGCCCTGCAGGGTCGGCTGACCGAGGCCCGCAACGCCGCCGCGTCCGCCAAGGCCACCATGCGCACCAGCAGCGGCAAGGACCGCGCCGCCGCCCGCCAGCAGATGCACGACCACGAGGCCGCCGCCCGCCGCATCGAACGCGAGCTCCGCCGCTACCAGTAGCCGCGCCCCGGGGACGGCGTCCTACCGCCAAGAAGTTCGCCGTCCCCGGGCCCCGGACCGCCCAACGGAACGACCGGAGAGCCAGCATGACCGTCGCCCTGATCAAAACGCCAGAGGACGCCCCCGCGGACACCCAGGACGCCCCAGCCGTCGAGGCGTCCTCCACCCGTCCCGGCCGCCGCCGCGCCCGCTACCTCAAGGTCGCCCGCGCCGCTCTCGCTGATGAACGCGTCCGCACTACGGGACGCCTCGCCGTCCGCCACGCGTCCTACGTCCTCGGCGGGACGCGCGTCGTAGGACGCCGCGTCTGGGACGGCAGGACGGCATCCCGGTACGAGCGGATGATCCGCGCCGCCGAAGCCGCCGGCCTGCTCGACGAGGTCAAAGAGTGGGAGGCCCGCGGCCAGGACTTCCGAGCCGCCCGCCACCGTCGGCGCGTCGAGCTGCTGCAGTTCGCCCTCCAGGCGCCCAAGGCCGTCGGAGCAGCAGCGGTGGGCGGCGCCGGGCTCCTGCTCATGCTCGGCATCCTGCTCGCCTGGGCCAACCACGACATCACCGACGTCGCAGCACCCTTCGAGACCGTCGCTGACCTCGTGCGATGGGTATCCCTCATCGCAGGCGTCATCTGGGGCCCGGGGCTCGCCCTGGCCCCCTGGATCGGCCTCGCCGCCGTCTGGGCCATCGGCCAGCACCAGCACACCGCCCCCCAATGGGCCCTGCCCGTCAGCGCCCGCACCTTCGGCGACACCATCACCCCGTCCATCGTCGTCGTCGCCTTCCGCGACCTGGGCATTTCCGCTCTGCGCAAGGCCATCGACGGCATGGGCGACGTCGGCGCGGCCATGCTCTCCGGCATCAAGACCGCCGGGTGCGGCGTCGAGGTCGACGTACACCTGCCCTCCGGCGTCTCCACCGAGGAGATCCAGAACAAGCGGCGCAAGCTCGCCGAGAACCTCAACCGGCACGAGCACGAGGTGTTCATCACCATCCCGCCCGCGCCGCGCACCGTCCGCCTGTGGATCGCCGACTCCGGCGCCCTCGACGAGCCCATCGGCCCCTCGCCCCTCATGCTCGAAGAGGACTGGACCGCCGACTACTACACCGGCTCCGCACCGTGGGGGCAGAACCTGCGCGGCGACGCCGTCGGCGTGAGCGTCTTCCAGCGGCACATCCTGCTCACCGGCCTGTCCAACCAGGGCAAGACGGCATCGCTGCGCGCCCTCGCCCTCTGGCTCATCTTCGACCTGACGGTGGACTTCTACATCGCCGACCTCAAGGGCGTAGGCGACTGGCGCCCCTTCCAGGGCCTGGCCCAAGTCCTCATCCAGGGACCCACCGACGAGCACGTGGCGCAGGCCACCGACATGGTCGAGTGGGGCGTCGACGAGATGCAAAAGCGCATCGCCCTGCTCGAAGAGTCCGGCGCCACCGACGGCGTGACCAGGGACATGGCCCGCACCGACCCCCGCTTCCGGCCCATCGTCCTCATCGTCGACGAGGCCCAAGTCGCCTACGGATGCGGCGCCAAGGGACCCGACGGCCGGCCCTACGGCGGCAGCAAGGCCACCAGCCGCTACTTCCAGGCCGTCAAGAAGATCCACGACCAGGGCCGGGCCGTGAACGTCACCATCTGGGAAGGCACCCAGGACCCCACCGACGAGAACCTGCCCAAGCGCTCCCGCGAGGGCAACCACATCCGCGGCTCCCTCGTCCTCGGCACCGAGTCCCAAGCCAAGATGGCGCTCGGCGAGGCCCCGGTCGACGCCGGCGCCGCCCCGCACAAGCTCCGTCGCGGCAAGGACCGCGGCACGATCGTCGTCGCAGGCGAGGGCATCCCGCTGGAGGCTGGGCAGTCGTCCGTCACCGTGCGGACGCACTTCATCTCCGGCGAGGACGCCCTCGCCCTCACCGAGCGTGCCAAGGCCCGCCGCGAAGACGTCGCCACCGTCCACAAGCTCGAGGTCGTCCAGCCCGTCGACCACCTCGCCGACCTCGCCGCCGTCGTCGGCCGCGAGAACCGCGTGCGCACGACCGAGGTGATCCACCGCCTCAAGACCCGCAACCACGCCGTGTACGAACACTGGAACGGCGCCCGCCTCAAGGCACTGCTCGCCGAGTACGGAGAGGAGCCCGGAACGATCGACGGCTACCCGGTCGTGAAGCTGGAGAGCGTCGAACGGGCCCTCGACCGCCGCGCGGAGGAACTCGCCGAGGCTCAGTGACCCGGCAGTGGGCAGTGACTTGCCACTTTCGAGGTCACTGGATCACCCCACTGGCGCTGATCAGCGCAAACGACGGTCAAGTGAGGCAGCGAGGCCGCTTGTGAGGTCCTTCAGGGACCCCGCAAACGGCCTCTCCGGCGTCCCCCGCAAGGTCACTCACTGCCGCATCATGGGGCCATGGAGTCGCTCAACATCCGGCCTGGCCACCTCACCGCCCACCAGACCGCGCAGCAGCTCGGTATCAGCCTCGACGGCGTCCGCAAGCTCGTCCAGCGCGGCCACCTCACCCGCTCCGGCGGCACACCCCGACAGCCCTGGTACGCCGTCCCAGACGTCGCCGCCCTCGACGCCAAGCGCAGGCAGACCAAGGCGGCTTGACCGCAGGTCAGGGCCGTGTCACGATCCGGGTGTACAACTGTGCCCTCAACCGGCACCACAGACACACGACGAAGCCCGGCTCGGTCCCCCCGGCCGGGCTTCGTCGTGTCACAGGGAGGCGAGCATGGCTGGACGCGGCGAGCTCGTCAGCTACGACTACCGCAAGGTGCGCGCCCGCATCCTCGCCGAGTCCGACGTGTGCATCGTCTGCGGCCACGCCGCCGCCGACGCCGTCGACCACATCCACCCCGTCAGCAAGGGCGGCGCCAAGGTAGACCCCGACAACCTCGCCCCCATCCACGGCAACGCCGGCTGCCCCGTGTGCCTGCGCAAGTGCAACAACGAGAAGGGCGACAAGGCTCTGTCTGAGGTCACGCAACTCGTCACCTCGGTCGACTGGTTCGCCGGACCGTAGAGAGGACGCCATGACCACCACGCACTCGTTCCAGTTCGAAGGGCAAGGGAACAGCGCACGCGTCACGGTTGACGGCGTGGACGTCTCCAGCGCAGTGACAGCCGTCACCGTCCATGCCAATGCATGGGACCGTCCGCGCGTGACCCTGGAGCTCAGCGTCCACGACGTCACCAGGATCAGCTCGCCAGAGACCGAGTTGCTCATCCCCGAGAGCACGGCCAAAGCCCTGGTCGCACTGGGCTGGGCTCCGCCCGCTGAAGAGGAGGGCAGGACGTGACCGACTCCATCGCCGAGCCGTGGAGCATGGACCACCGACTGCACGTGCTGAACCAGATCGAGTCCCGCCTGGGCCCGGCCGACACTGAGGGCGTGCGCTGGATGGAGCGACGCCTCACCGGCAAGGTGATCGCCGTCTGCTCGTGCGGGCTCAACACCGGGCTCGTCGACCGCGGCCAGATGCGGCCAGCCGAAGAGCTGGCAGCCGAGCACTCGCCCAGTCTGTAAACGTGCAGGTCAAAGGCTTGCGATCTCGATCAAACGGATTGATCAGATCCAAAATGACCTGAGATCTTCCAGGATTTTTTGAAATCGGACATATCGCAACCCCGCGCCCCCCTTTTATTTTTCTCCCCCCGCGCCGATGAGCCGGGGATGATCTTGGAAGGAGGCGCCGTGGGCCCCGTGGAGCAGGCCGTCCGCAGCGACGTTGAACAGCTCGGCGACCTCGTCGGTGTCGAGCCGTCGCTGTCGGAGATGGCGTATCGGCTGGCCCGCGAGATCGACGGCACCGCCGAGTGTGAGACGTGCGGTGAGCAGGTCCCCGCGCAGGACGACGGCCGGTCGCTCCCCCAGTTGAACCGCGAGCTCCGGCAGACGCTCGCCCAGCTGCTGGAGGGGCGGGCCGCTGACGATGACGACGACCTCGGAGACCTGGGCTCCCCCGACTGAGTTCACCGAGGACCTCAAGGAGCGGTACGGCCTGGAGTGCCCGCCGCGTTGGGGAACGCCGCGGCATCCGGACCGTCCGTCGCTCGGGCCGAAGCTGTGGAAGGTGATGGAGCGGCTTGGGGCCCCGCCGATGCCGTGGCAGAAGTACGTCAGTGACGTGGCGTTGGAGCTGGACCCGGCAACGGGCCGGTTCGCGCACCGCGAGGTGGGCCTGTCCGTGTCGCGGCAGCAGGGCAAGACGGAGCTGTGCCTGGCCGCTCAGGTCCACCGGGCGCTGGCGTTCCCTGGGCAGAACATCGTCTACGCCGCCCAGACCCGCAACGATGCGCGGAAGCGCTGGGAAGACGAGTTCTGGGAGAAGATCTCCGGCTCGGCCATGGCGAAGTACGCCCGCATCCGGAAGTCGAACGGCAACGAGGCGATCCTGTGGCCCAGCAAGCGCAGCCGGATGGGCATCACCGCGAACACGGAGCGCGCCGCCCACGGTCCTCCGCTCGACCTCGGGTTCATCGACGAGGCGTTCGCGCACGAAGACGATCGCTTGGAGCAGGCGTTCAGTCCGGCGATGCTGACCCGGCCCATGGCCCAACTCTGGTGGGCATCGGCCGGCGGCACGACCAAGTCGGCGTGGCTGAACAAGAAGCGGGAGACGGGCCGTGCACTGATCGAGACGCTGTTCGCCGCGCTCGCTGAGGACGCCGATGCCCTCCGTCCATCCTCCGCGTACTTCGAGTGGTACGCCCCGGAGGACATGGACCGTTCGGACCCGGCGACCTGGCGGGCGACGCTGCCCGCGCTGGGGCACACGGTGACCGAGGCGGTCATCCGGTCCGAGCTGGAAAAGATGGCCAACGACCCGAGCGGCTTCGACCGCGCGTACCTGAACCGGACGCGGAAGCCGACCCCGCCGACGGACCCGAACGTACCGAAGGCGGCGTGGCCTGCGCTGGTCGACGCGGGCAGCAAGGCGAACGCCGACGTGGCGTTCGCGATCGACGTGTCGCAGGACCGGAAGCGGGCAGCGATCGCTGCGGCATGCCGCAGGCCGGACGGCAAGGTGCACGTCGAGGTCGTCGCTCACCGCCCGGGTACGGACTGGGTAGTGCCCGCCATGGTGAAACTGCACGGGCTGTGGAAGCCGGTGGCCGTGGCTGTCGCCGCGTCGGGTGCGCCGGCCAGTTCGCTCATCGACGACCTGGTGGCCGCGGGCATCGACGTGCCCAAGGACAAGGAGCATCCGGAGCGCGGCGACCTGGCCGTGATGCGGAGTGGGGACATCGTCGAGGCGTGCGGGCAGCTGGCGGACGCGATGAATCAGGGCACCGTGCAGCACCTCGACCAGGTGCCGCTCACCGCGGCCGTGAACGGCGCGCGCACGCGCCGCAATGGGGACGCGTGGACGCTCGACCGGACCAGCTCCCTGGTGGACATCAGCCCACTGTGTGCGGCGACGTTCGCCCGCTGGGCGCTGCTTATCCGGGGCCCGCACGTGATCGAGGACTACGACATCGCGGACTCGTTCGCGTGAGGGGAGGCGGGGCATGGGCGCCTGGTCCAAGCTGAAGGGCGCGTTCACCCGCGAAGCGCAGATCACCTCCGCCGAGGACTTGCTCGCGCGGGCCCGCGAGGGGCGCACCAACAGGGTGCACGTAACGAACGACACAGCCCTGAGGAACGCCGCGGTGTGGGCATGTCTGCGGCTGCGTGCGGACCTGATGTCCAGCTTCCCCATCGACGTCTACCGGTACGTCAACGGGATCCAGGTGGAGGTGCCCAAGCCTCCCGTCCTGGTCGCTCCGGGCGGCAGCGAGGTCGGCATCAAGGAGTGGGTGTACTCCACCGAGTTCGACCTCGACCGGGCGGGCAACTGCTTCGGGATCGTCACCGAACGGACCGGGGTCATTGGCCCGGATGGGCGGGGCCTGCCTGGCCGTGTCGATCTGGTGGAGCTCGGCGCGGTCACGATCCGCGGGAACGGTTCGACGATCACCAAGTTCGTCATCCACGGCAAGGAGTACGAGCCGTGGGAGGTCTGGCACGAGAAGCAGTACACCGTGGCGGGCATGCCGCTGGGTCTGTCGCCCGTGGCCTACGCGGCGTGGACGATCGAAGAGACCCTGTCCGCGCAGCAGTTCGCCCGTGACTGGTTCGCTGGTGGGGCTGTGCCGCTGGCCGAGCTGAAGAACACCTCGAAGGTCGTGGACAAGGACGGCGCCCGGGTCGCGCGCGAGAACTTCCGCGCCGCCGTCGACAGCTCCGGCCTGTTCGTCCACGGCATGGACTGGGAGTACAAGCCGATCCAGGCCGTAGCCTCGCAGTCCTCGTTCCTCGAGGCCCGGCAGTACGGGGCCTCCGATATCGCCCGGTTCTTCGGCTGCCCCGGCGACCTGATCGATGTCGCGGTGTCGGGCAGCAGCATCACCTACGCCTCGATGACGCAGCGCAACCTGCAGTTCCTGATCATGAACTTGGGGCCGGCCGTGGGCCGCCGCGAGGACGCGTTCAGCCGCAAGCTCGTGCCCGGCCCGCGGTTCGTGAAGCTGAACACGGACGCCCTGCTGCGCATGGATCCCGAGGCCCGCGCGCGCACGATCGGCGCGCGCATCACCAACCGGACGCTTGCCCCGTCCGAGGCGCGGGCGCTGGACAACCTGCCGCCCTTCACCGAGGACCAGCTCGCCGAATTTGACCGGCTGTTCGGCTCGCGGTCCGTCCCCGCGCAACCCACGACCGCCGTACCGGGAGCATCGTCATGACCGCATCCACGCTCGCCGCCGCGGCGGCGGACCGCGCCCACAACGTTCGGCAGCGCGCCGACCGTCCCTCGCAGCGCCGCAGTGCCGAGCAGACCGGAGCCCGCGCCACGGTGCGCGCGTCCCTGTCCGGTGTCCAGGTCCGCGAGGCGGGCGACGGCGGCGCCCTGGAGTTCCTCGGGCATGCCACCGTGTACGAGCAGGCCTACGAGATGTGGGACATGTTCGGCCCGTACACCGAGATCGTCACCGAGGGCGCCGGATCCGATTCGCTGGCCCGCGCGGACCTTGACGTGCCGCTCGTCCTCGGCCACGACCAGCTGCGGCGCCTGGCCCGGACGACCACCGGCACGCTGTTCCTCGCCGAGGACGGCAACGGCCTGTCTGTCCACGCTCCGCAGCTCGACCCTGCGGACTACGACGTCGCGTACATCGCGCCGAAGCTGCGGGCCGGCCTGGTCGATGAGATGTCGTTCGCGTTCCGCATCGAGTCGGGGCAGTGGAGCCCGGACTACACGGAGTATCGGATCAACCGGTACGACATCCACCGCGGCGACGTGGCCATCGTCGGCTACGGCGCCAACCCTCACACCGTCGGCAGTCTGCGGCAGGAGTCCGCGCCGACGAGCAGCCGGGCCCGCGCGCTCCTTGAGATCGCGCTCGCCCGCTGACCCTTTGAGTTTCCCGCCGTCCGGCGGGAGTTACTGCCCTGCGCTCTGCGCGCACGAGACCGCCCGGCGCCATGCCTCGGGTGGCCGTCTGACCTGGACCGGGGCGCCTGGAATCTACGAGAGAGAGGACCGACGAGATGACTCTCGCCGAGCTGATCGCCCAGGCGCGCACCGCGCTGGATACGGCGATCGCCACCCGACAGCAGGAGCAGGACGCCCTTGTGGCGCTGCGCTCCGACCCCGACCTGACCGAGGACGCCGTCACGGCGCGGGTCGCCACCCGCGACGCCGCGGACGCCGAGGTCACCCGCCGGAACACGGCCCTCGAGGAGCTGCTCGGCGAGCAGGCCCGCGAGGACGAGATCGCCGCCCTGTCCGCCCGCACCACGCCCGCAGCCACCCGTGCCCCGGCCTACGACCGGGTCGCCCGGGTCGGCGCCGAGGAGCGCACCTACCGGCCCGACCAGGACCGCCGCGGCGCGCAGTTCGAGCAGGACGTCGCCGCGTCGTTCATGGGCGACTTCGAGGCCCGCGACCGGCTCGCCCGGCACATGGCCGAGGAGCGCACGGATCGCGGCGACCAGCTGCGCGCTGCGGGCACCGGGGCGTTCTCCGGCCTGGTCGTGCCGCAGTACCTGACCGAGCTGTACGCTCCGGCGGCTGCAGCGAAGCGGCCGTTCGCGGACGTCTGCCGCCCGCACGTCCTGCCCCCGCAGGGCATGACGGTCAACCTCGCCCGGGTCACCACGTCGACCTCCGTCGATAACCAGTCCGCGGAGAACGCGGCCGTGGCCGAGCAGGACATCGACGACACGCTGATGTCGATCCCGGTGCAGACGGCCGCGGGCCAGCAGACGCTGTCCCGGCAGTCCATCGAGCGGGGCGCCGGCGTCGAGTCGGTGGTCCTGGACGACCTATTCCGCCGATACTCGACCAACCTCGACGGCAAGCTGCTCAACCAGGCCACCAACGGTCTGACCAACGTGGCTACCGCCGTCGCCTACACCGACGCCACGCCGACCGTGGCCGAGCTGTACCCGAAGACGATCGAGGGCCTGGCCGGTGTCGAGGCGGCGATGCTCGACATGGCGTCGGGCGACAACATCGCGGTCATGCACTCCCGTCGCTGGTACTGGATGCAGAACGCCATGGGCTCGACGTGGCCGCTCATCACGCAGCCCGGCGTCATCGCTCAGACTCTCGGCGTCAACTACGGCGAGACCTACGGGCGCGGGGTGCGCGGCCTGCTGCCCAACGGCACCCCGGTCATCGTCGACAACAACATCGCCACGACGCTCGGCGGCGGGACCGAGGACGAGATCTATCTCGCGGACCGGCAGGAATGCCACCTGTGGGAGGACCCGGACGCCCCGATGTACATCCGGGCGGAGCAGACCAAGGTCGCCAGCCTCGGGGTGGTCCTGGTCGTGTACGGCTACTACGCCTACACCTTCGCCCGCTACCCGCACGCCCGGAAGATCGCGGGTACTGGCCTGATCGCGCCGACGTTCACCGGCCTCTGATCCCCCGCCACGTAGGGCCCGCTCCACACCAGGCGCGGGCCCTACGTGCGCCCAACCTCATCCGGCTTCGGAGGAAGCAATGACCGAATCGCAGACGGAAGACCCGATGGTCGCCGCCCTGCTGCGTGAGCGCGAGGGCCTGGTCCAGCGCGACCTGAAGGACCGTGTGGCCCAGGTCGACGAGCAGCTCGCCCTGCGCGGCTACAAGCCGCCGGCCAAGGGCGGGCAACCGTCGGGACAATCGACGCCGCCGAAGGGGCGCCGAACCCGGAGCCCCGAGCAGGCGTGACGTGGCCAACGAGTACGTCACCCTCGAAGAGCTGAAGGTGCAGTTCGGCGTCGTCCCGGACGATGACGTCCGGGACGCGGAGCTGAATCGTGCCCGGGCGTCCGCCTCACGGAGCATCGACAAGACGACGGGCCGCCGCTTCTGGCTGGACCCGGAGCCGGTGCAGCGAGCATTCAACCCGCGCGGCCGGATCGTCCGGGAGACGGACGGAGAGCTGTTCCTCGTCAACGACATCGGCAGCGCCGACGGCCTGATCGTCGAGACCGGGTCCGGCTCGTCCTGGTCGGCAGTCACCGGCTACGAGACCAGCCCGGACAATGCGCTCGCCGAGGGCAAGCCGATCACTGGGCTGCTGCGGGTGCTCGGGACCTGGGGCACGACCACGTCACGGCTGCGGGTGACCGCCCAGTTCGGGTGGCCGGCCGTACCGGACGACATCCACGAGGCGGCGCTGATCCTCGCATCGCGGCTGTTCAAGCGCAAGGACAGCCCGGAGGGGATCATCGGCTCGGCCGAGTGGGGCGGGCGCAACCTCAGCCGCAAGGACCCGGACGTCTGGAACCTGATCGAGCCGTACATCATCCCGGGATTCTGAGGAGCGCCCCATGCAGATCTCTGCCATCCGCGAGGCGATCGCCGAAGCTGCGCGAGCCGTGGTCCTGCCGGAGGGGCTGGCCAAACTGACGTGCTCCGGCTACGTCCCCGACGCCGTGGTCGCGCCGCACTTCTTCGTCGCCGAGTACGAGCAGGTCTTCGACAGAGGGATGTCCCGGAGCCTGGACGAGCTCACCTTCACTACCCGGGTGCTGGTCGGACGCGGCGACGACAAGGCCGCACAGAAGCTGCTCGACGCGATGCTCTCCGGCTCTGGCCCCGCCTCGCTGAAGCAGACGATCGAGCTGGCCCGCGGGGCGCCCGGAGAGTACGCGCTCGGGGGCCTGGCCGACGACCTGCACGTCATGCGCGTGCAGGGCTACCGCTGGTACGAGCACGCCAGCTCTACCTACGTCGGCGCCGAGCTGATGATCAAAGTCATCGGAGAGGGGAACGCATGAGGATCCGCATGCTGGTCGAGATGCCCGACGGCGCGACCCGCAACGGAGAGCCGTGGCCGCCCAAGGGCGAGTTGGCCGATCTGCCGACTGCTGAGGCCGCGCACCTGGTCGCGTCCGGGGTCGCCGAGGAAGTCACCGACGCACCGCCCAAGCCCACCCGCAAGACCCGGGCAAAGGGAGCCGACGATGGCTAAGACGATCCTGACCAACGTCCGCACGTTCGCGGTCGCCGCTGATCTCACCTCCGCGTCGAACAAGGTCGAGCTGTCGGCCGAGGTGGAAGACAAGGACTCCACCAACTACGCCAGCCAGGGCTGGAAGGAGGTCATCGGCGGGATCGCGTCGGCCGAGATCTCCGCAGAGGGGCAGTGGGAGGCGGGCGACCCGAGCAAGGTCGATGACGCGTCCTGGGCGGCCCTCGGCGGGGTCGGGCCTTGGTCGATCAGCGGCAACAACGACGCCAGCGTGGGCGGCCTGGTGTACTTCACGAGGGCGATGCGCTCGGACTACAAAATGTTCGACGCGGTCGGCGAGGTCGCACCGTGGACCGGCACCGCCAAGTCGGCGTGGCCGCTGGTCCGCGGCCAGTTCGCCCACCCGCCCGGCACCGCACGTACCGCGTCCGGCAACGGCACCGGGCTGCAACTGGGCGCCGTCGCTGCGGGCAAGCGGGTGCACGCCGCGCTGCATGTTCTGTCGGTGGCCGGCACCACGCCGAGCCTCACCGCCCGCGTCGAGTCCAGCGTGGACAACACCTTCAGCGCGCCCACCACGCGGCTGTCGTTCAACGCGGCCACCGGCGTGGTCGGGCAGATCCTGCGCAGCGACGGCACCGCGATCACGGATACGTGGTGGCGGGTGGCCTGGACCATTTCCGGCACCACGCCGTCGTTCCTGTTCGTCGCCTCTCTCGGCATCCAGTAGCCGCTCACCCCACCCAGCAGGCCCCGCAGCGGGCCCGTTCGTCATGCCCTGAAAGGGGGGCCCGCCGTGCCCAAGATGGTTCTGCTCGCCCAGTACCTGTCCATCAACGCCAACGTCCTGAACACCTACACCAAGAAGGCCGAGCTGACGATCGAGGTCGAGGACAAGGACATCACCACGTTCGCGTCGCTCGGCTGGAAGGAAGTCCTCGGCGGGCTCAAGTCCGCGGAGCTGGGCTGCGAGTTCCTGCAGTCCTTCACCGCTGCGGAACTCGACGCGATCATGTGGCCGCTGCTCGGCACCGTCGTGCCGTTCGAGGTGCGCGCCGACCAGACCGCCGTGTCGACGTCCAACCCGAAGTGGACTGGGAACATCCTGATCAACGGATGGAGCCCGCTCACCGGCAGCGTCGGCGACGAGGCCACCGTCTCGCAGGGCTTCCCCACGTCCGGGGCCGTGGTCCGGGCTACCGCGTAAGGAGGCTCTGATGGCGTCCACTGCGTCGCTCGGTCTGGAGCTCACCCCGCAGAACCTGCGGGAGATCTCCCGCGCTCTGCGCGCCGAGGAGGACGGCAAGCAGCTGCGCAAGGAACTGACCCGCAACATGCGCGACGCGCTCAAGCCGGGGGCCGCCGACGCGAAGAGCGCCATCATGTCGATGGCGTCCGCGACACCGCACGGCGGCCCGGCACTGAAGTCGTCGATCGCGCGGAGGATCCGGCCCGAGGTCCGCATCAGCGGGAAGTTCCCCGGCGCCAAGATCAAAGCCATGAAGACGCCGAACGTGCGCGGCTTCGCCAACGCGGCCAAGCGCACCAACAGGGCGAGCGGCTGGCGGCACCCGGTCTACGGCAACCGCGAGGTGTGGATCCAGCAGCACGGCAAGACCAAGTGGTTCGACCACGCCTTCGAAGGCCAGGAAGGCCACTACACGCGGGCCGTTCAGTTCGCGCTGGCCGACATGGTCAACCGCATCGCGTCCCGATCCGAATGAACTCATCACCTAGGCGGTCACGTTGAAGGTCACCTACACCCCCGAAGACAACGAAGAGCAGGTCTTCAACTACAACCCGAACAAGCTCATGTCGGCCGAGCGTGAAGCCCTGGAAAAGCGCACCGGCATGAGCTTCAACGACTTCGCCATGGGCGTCTTGCGGGGCAACGCACTGTGCCGCAGGGCGCTGCTGCACGTCCTGCTCAAGCGGCAGCATCCGACGCTCCGCTTCGACGACGTCGATTTCTGCTGGGACGAGTTCAAGGTCGAGATGACCAAGGGAGAGATCGAGCTCGCCGTGGAAAGGCTTCGCGAGAAGAAGGGCGACGAGGCGCTCATCGACGGCATGCTCAAGGACTTCGACGACGCGCCGGAGGATGAGGGAAAAGCCCGGCTGCCCTTCGCCGTCTGAGCCACCTGGGCACCGCCGCGCACGTGCTGCACATGAGCCCCCGCGACTGGGACCAGCTCACCGTCGAAGAGACGGATCACCTCCTGGACTGGCTGGACGACTACCTCGCGCAGCTGGAGAAAGCCGCCCAGTCCGCGCGCTGACCCTCGACTGAAAGGGGGGCCGACGTGTCGGACACGAGCCTCGTCTTCGCCCTGTCCGCCCGGGACAACACCGGTCCCGGGATGCGCTCGGCTCGCCAGACGGTCGAGACCGAGACGGACGGGATGGCGGACGCCGCCGCCTCCAACGGCTCCAAGATGGGCGCGGCCCTGGCCGCGGCGGGCGCTGCGGCCGGCGCCCTCGCGGGTGCCGCGATCATGTCCACATTGGCGCAGGCGATGGACATGTCCGAGGCGACCACCCGTCTGGAAGCCCAGCTGGCCAACACGACGGCCGACGTGAGCGCGGCCACGGACGCCATGACCGCTGTCTTCACCGACGGCTGGGGCGAGTCGGCCACCGAGGTCGGCGACGCGATCAAGTCCGTGACCTTGAACATGGACGAGTTCACCGGCAACCAGCAGGGCCTGGAAGACATGACGAAGAAGGCGATGGCCCTGGCCGACGTCTTCAACGGCGAGGTCAACACGGCCACGGCGGCGGCCGGACAGATGGTCAAGACCGGCATGGCGGACAGCTTCGAGGAGGCGATGGACCTCCTGGCCGCCGGTCTGGGCAGCGTCGCCAACAAGAGCGAAGACTTGCTCGACACGTTCAACGAGTACTCCACGCAGTTCCGCCGTGTCGGCCTGGACGGCGCCACCGCCATGGGCCTGATCAGCCAGGGCCTGGAGGCCGGCGCCCGGGACGCCGACGCGGTCGCTGACTCCATCGGCATCTTCAGCGAGATGGCCCTCGCCGGGGGCAAGAAGGTCAACGACGCGTTCGCGTCGATCGGCCTGAACGGCGAGGACATCGGCAGGAAGATGCGGGCCGGTGGCGACACGGCCACGCAGGCATTGCAGGACACCATGGACGCCCTGCGCGGCACCGACGACGAGACGGTCCGCCTGGCCGCGTCACAGGTGCTGTTCGGGGATCTCGCCAACACGCAGGCGGACGCCCTGTTCGCCCTCGACCCGGCATCCGCGGCCGCCGCGGGCGGCTTCGACAACGTGGCAGGGGCCGCCGACAAGGTCGTCAAGAAGCTCGAAGACAGCCCGGCGATGAAGATGGAATCCTTCAAGCGGGGCGTGCAGCAGAACGTCATCGACTTCCTCGGCGGCAGCGTGATCCCAGCGGTCGTCGACTTCAAGTCGCGCTTTCAGGAGGAGTTCGGCGGCATCTGGGACGAGGCTGGCCAGGGCGGTACGGAGGGCGCAAACAGGATCGCCGCGTTCGTGCAGATCCTCGGCCAGACGATCGTCACCAAGATCGGGGAGTTCGCTCCGAAGGCCGCGGCCGCGATCGGCGGGCTCGGCCAGAAAATGGCGTCCTACGTCATGTCGAACCCCGTGGCCGTCTTCAAGATCATGGCGATCGGTACGGCGCTCGTCATCGCCTTCGGCGCGCTGCCCGCGCTGATCGCCGTCGCAATCTCCGCGGCCGCGGTGTCGATGATGGTGGGCTTCGTGTCGCGGATGCTGTCCGCGCTGAACGAAAACATTCCCCGCTGGTGGGCCGCGTTCACCGGCTGGGTCTCCGCCAAGGCAGGCCAGGCGGGCCAGGTCTTCACCGTCCTCGGCACCGCCGTCGGCATCTGGTTCTCCGGACTGTGGAACCGCTACATCTCCGGCCCGGTCAGCCGACAGTGGGGAAGCTTCATCGGCAGCGTCGGCACCCTGCCGGGCCGGACGGCGGCCGCTCTGGGTGGCCTCGGCAACAGGCTGGCGTCCTCGGCGCACGCGGGCTGGCAGCGCTTCAGGGACGCGTCCGCGACCAAGGCCACAGCGTTCATGACGTGGAGCCGCGGCATCCCAGGCCGCATCTCCAACGCGATCGGCGGCCTGGGCGGACTGCTCCACAGCAAGGGTGCCGACGTCGTGCGCGGCCTGTGGAACGGGATCTCCGGCATGGGCGGATGGCTGTGGAACAAGATCAGATCGTTCGTCAGCACCAACGTGGTCGACGCGGCCGCGTCGTTCCTGCACATCGGGTCGCCGTCCAAGCTCATGGCGTCCGCGATCGGCCACTGGCTGCCGCCGGGTATCGCCCAGGGAGCCGAGGACAACCGCGGCGTCCTCGACACGACCATGCAAGGCCTCGTCGACCCGCAGCTCGCCATGCCCTCCGCCCCCCTCCGCTCCGGCACGGCCCCACTCCTGGGCTCCCAGGCCGGAGGCGGCGCCGTCCTGGTGCGCTTCGAGATGGCCGGCGCCGAAGACGAGTTCCACCGCCTCATGCGGAAGATCACCCGCGTCAAGGGACGCGGCAACGTCCAGACCGCCTTCGGGCAGTAAGGAGACCCCCGCTGTGGCGTTCCCCCAGACCCCCCTGGATGTCCGTATCGCGCTCGGCCTGTCCGGGACCTGGACGGACATCACCCCCGACGCCTACCTCCGCAACCCGATCAGCATCGGGCGCGGAGGCAAGGACGAGTCACCGCGCACCGACCCCAGCAGCTGCACGCTCACCCTGAACAACCGGCACGGAAAGTACAGCCCGCGGAACCCGCTCTCGCCGCTGTACGGGCAGATCGGCCGCAACACCCCCGTTCGGGTGTCCGTGCACGCGGGCAGCACCTTCCTGGACGTGCCCGCGGGCAACAGTGTCACCGCCAGCACCCCCGACGCCGCCGCCCTCGACATCACCGGCGACCTCGACGTGCGCGCCGAGGTCCGCCTCGACGACTGGCAGGCCAACTCCCAGCCACAGGTAGTGCTCGCCAAGTGGAACGAGGCGGTCAACCAGCGGTCATGGATGATGTTCGTGTACCAGCGGGAACTGTGGCTCTACACGAGCGCCGACGGCACAGCCGAGCACCAGACCCGCTCGGTCACCAAGCTCGCCGTGCCGCCCACCGGGCGCCTCGCCCTGCGCGCGACCATCGACGTCAACAACGGTGCGGGCGGCAAGACTGTCCAGTTCTTCACCGCCCCCACCCTCAGCGGCCCCTGGACGCTGCTCGCCACCAACACCACCAGCGGCACCACGGCCATCTTCAACTCCACCACCGTGCTCGACGTCGGCAGCGGATTCGGGAACCGGTTCTTCAACATGGGCGGCGCCGTCTACCGGGCCGAGGTCTACAACGGCATCGGCGGGACCCTCGTCGCCAGCCCCACCTTCACGGCCCAGACCGCGGGCACCACCGGCTTCACCGACAGCGCCGGCCGCACCTGGTCCGTCGCCGCCCCGGCGGCAATCACCAACCGGCGCACCCGCTTCACCGGCGCGATCTCGTCGTGGCCCTCACGGTGGGACGTGTCCGGCAAGGACGTGTACGTGCCCGTGGAAGCCGGGGGAATCACCCGCCGCCTCGGGCAGGGCGCGAAGGAACTGGCCAGTACGCTGCGCCGCCGGATCCCCACGTTCTCGCCGCTGGCGTACTGGCCGCTGGAGGAAGGCAAGAACGCCACCCAGTGCTACTCGCCGATCGACGGCGTGCCCCCACTGAAGGTCTCCGGATTCGACATGGCCGCCACCGACACCCTGGCCGGATCGAACCCTCTGCCCGTGATCAGAGCAGACTCGAGCCTGTCCGGGTCGGTGCCCGCACCGGCCACCGCACTGACCCAGTGGCACACCGAGTTCATGTGCTACCTCGACGCCGGGCCCACCACCACCCGCACCCTCATGAACTGGTACGGCACGGGCACCATCACGTGGTGGCGGCTGATGATCGACTCCGGCGGCTGCCAGATCCACGGCTACGACAACGACGGAACCGAGCTCATCACCAGGCTGGTCGCGGTGCCCCAGATTTTCGGCACCTGGTTCCGCTGGAAGCTGTCCGCCACGCAGAGCGGCGGCAACGTCAATTACACGATCCTGTGGACGATCGTCGGCGAGTCCGGGCTGGAGCTCACCGGCAGCTACGCGGGCAGCGTGGGCCGCATCTCCCGCCTCAACTCAACCCCCCACGCAGATCTGGCCGGGGTCACGATCGGGCACATCAGCGTCCTGCCCGTCGCGGGCTCGACCGCCTACAACCAAGGAGACATCGGGTTCGCAGGCGAGACCGCGGCCGCCCGCATGCTGCGCCTGTCCAGCGAGGAAGCCCTGCCGCTCGCCTTCTACGGCGAGGACGCCGACACCCAGCAGGTCGGGCCGCAGCGACCGGCCGCGCTCCTGGACCTGCTCCAGGAAGCCGCCGACGCCGACGGCGGAGTCTTCTACGAACCCCGCGATACGGATGCCGTCGCCTACCGCACCCGCGCCGGCCTCTACAACCAGACCCCGGCCCTCGCCCTCGACTACCTCGCCCAGGGCGAGGTGGCGCCACCGCTGGAACCGGTCGACGACGACCAGATGACCCGCAACGACGTCACCGTGACCCGCGACGGCGGATCCTCGGCCCGCGCCATCCAGACCGTGGGCCCTCTCTCGGTCAACCCGCCGCCCGCCGGGGTCGGCATCTACGACGAGTCCCTCACCCTCAACGTCTTCGACGACGTCCAGACCGAGCCGATCGCCTACTGGCGCATGCACCTGGGCACCTGGGACGAGGCCCGCTACCCCTCCGTGCACGTCGACCTGGCGGCAGCACCCCACCTCATCGACGAGGCGACCGCCATCGACATCGGCGACCGCCTCACCATCGCCAACCTGCCCGCCTGGCTTCCGCCCGGCGGCGCCGACCTGATCAACCGCGGCTACGCCGAGACGATCGGCACCTACGACTGGGACATCACATTCAACTGCACCCCGGCCGGGCCGTGGACCATCGCGGTCACCGACGACACCGTGCTGGGGAAGGCCGACACCGACGGCAGTGTCCTCGCCACCGCGGCTACCAGCACCGCCACCGCCGTCAACGTCCTGACCACCGTCGGGAACGTGTGGACGACGGACGGCGCGGAGATGCCGTTCGACGTCCGGTGCGGCGGCGAAGTCATGGGCGTGTCCGCCACCTCGTCCTGGCTGCGCGACACCTGCACCCGCAGCGTCTCCAGCGGGTGGGGCACCCCGGACGCCGGGCCCGCCTGGTCCACGGTGGGCGGCGGACCGGCGACCGACTACAGCGTCAACGGCTCGTATGCCGTGCAAGTGCTGTCCACGGTGGACGTCTCCCGGCGTACCGCGGTCACCGCCGTGCACCCGGACTTCGACGTCTACGCCGACATCACCACGTCCGCCCTCGCCACCGGCGACAGCCTCTACGGCGCGGTCACCGCGCGCATGCAGGACTCCGGCAACATGTACATGGTCCGGGCCGAGTTCACCACGACGAACACGATCGTCGTGCACATCAGGAAACTGCTCGCGGACGTCAACACGCAGGTCGGCAGCACCTACACACTGCCGTTCACGCACGTCGCCGGGACGTTCGTCCGCTTCCGCTTCCAGGGCACCGGCAGCACGCTGCGGGCCAAGGCCTGGCTGGCGTCTGCGGCCGAGCCCTCGTCGTGGCACATCGAGGGCACCGACTCCTCAATCACCGCCGCCCACCAGATCGGGACGCGGAGCATCCGGGTCACCGGCAACACCAACGCGGCCACCGTGCAGATCCGTTACGACAACTTCGACGTGATCAACCCGCAGACCTTCACGGTGACGCGGTCCGAGAACGGCATCGTCAAGGCGCAGACCGCAGGCACGGACGTGCGGCTCGCCACCCCGGCCATCGTCGCCCTGTAAGGAGGACCTCGTGACCCTGTGGCAGCCCGGCATGACCATCACCGCGGGCCGTCTCAACGACGGCCCGCCGGTCACCACCACCAACTCCGGTCTGGTGGCGGCCACCGGCTTCTCGGTCATCGACTTCCGCGGCTACCGGTGCGGCCGGAACATCACGCTGGACATGTACGTGCACCGCACTGGGGTGGACATCCCGATCACCGGCACCGGCAACATCGCCGACACCCAGACCTGCACCGCCCCGGACGGGTGGCGCCCGACCAGCGGAACGATTAACGGAACCTGGGACGACGGCGTCGCCGAGGGCGGCTTCGTCATCGGCACGGACGGCATCTGCACCATGCGGACCAGCAACGGCGAACTGATCCGTGGCGACGCCACCGCGCCCACGGGCAACGGCCGCAACCTGCGGCTCCACGCCGACTTCATCATCGACGACTAGCAGCCCCTCGCCCCACTTGCCGCCCCGCGCCCGATGGCCGGGGCCTTTCTCATGTCTGGAGACCTCATGGCCGATCCGCTGTCCGCCGCCAAGTTCCTGGCCGCGCTGAGGGCCGAGGGCGTGAAGATTGCCGAGGTCGGCAACTGGCGTACCCACAACCGCAACAGCAAGGGCGCCTGGGGCCCCGTGCACGGGGTGATGGTCCACCACACCGTCACCAAGGGCACCGCCGCCACGGTGAAGATCTGCCGCGACGGGCACAGCACGCTGCCCGGCCCGCTGTGCCATGGCGTCGTCGCCAAGGACGGCACCGTGCACCTCGTCGGCTACGGCCGCGCCAACCACGCCGGCCTCGGCGACGACGACGTACTCAAGGCAGTCATCGCAGAGAAGACGCTGCCAGCCGCGAACGAGGCCAACACCGACGGCAACCGCTCCTTCTACGGCTTCGAGTGCGAGAACCTCGGCGACAACAAGGACCCCTGGCCCGCCGTCCAGGTCGAAGCGATGGTCCGCACGGCCGCCGCCCTGTGCCGGGCGCACGGCTGGGGCAAGGACGGCACCACGTCCGTGATCGGTCACAAGGAGTGGCAGCCCGGCAAGGTCGACCCGCGCGGGCCCGGGGTGTCGATGCCTGACATCCGCGCCCGTGTCGCCGAGCGGCTGAAGCATCCCGCCAGCTGGTCGCCCGGCACGCCCACCCCGGCTCCCCCGAAGCCCAAGCCGCCCACCACCGAGGAGCGGCTCACCTCACTGGAGAAGCGCGTCACCGCGCTCGAAAAGGAGAGCTGACCATGAGGATCTCGAAGTACGCGAAGGCGGCCGTGTCCGCGCTGGCCGCGGGCGCGGGCTCTGTGTCCGTCGCCGTCGCCGACGACACCATCACTGCGGCCGAGGGATGGGCGGCCGGGCTGGCTGTCCTCGCCGCGCTCGGCTTCACGTGGGCCGTGCCCAACCGGCAGGACGGCACCATCCCGCGCGACCTGTAGGGAGCCCCCTTGGACGTCACCACCATCGGCAGCGTGATCGCGCTCGTCGGGGTGCTGTCCGGTTCGGTGGTGGCGTACCTCGGCAAGCGGGGCGAGAACGCAACCGCCCGCATGAACAGCACGATGGACCAAATCCAGGAAGAGCGGGACGGGCTGCGCAAGGAGCTCGCCGAGCGGGACACCCGGATCACGGCGCTGCTTGAGCAACGCGTCACCGACCAGGTGGAGATCGCCCGACTCCGCGTCAAAGTCATCGAGATGGGAGGCGATCCGTGACCCGCACCCAACGGGCGCTCGCCGGACACTGGCGATGGATCGCCACCCTGTGCTGGCTCCTCGCGCTCTCCGGAGCGATGGTCATCGGGTGGTCCTGGTACAGCCAGCTGGCCGACGAGGCCGACCGGCGGGGCGTCGCCGTCGGCACCCTCGCCGGAGACGTCCGCGTCCTGCGCGCGCAGGTGCAGGCCGCTGGCGAAGTACCGAAGGCACCCGACCCGAGCAACGCAGTCGAGGACCTGCCCGCCCGCGAGCAGGTGCCCGTACCCATCCCCGGACCGGTCGGACCGAGAGGCGAACCGGGATCCCCCGGCCCGTCAGGCTCGCCAGGCGAGGACGGGCAGAACGGTGTCGGCGAGCCCGGCGAGTCCGGCGCCCCCGGGATTGACGGAGTTGCCGGGCCGCCCGGACCCCAGGGCGAGCCCGGACCGGCAGGACCCCAGGGTGAACCAGGACCCGCGGGCGAGGACGGGGCCGCCGGCCGCGACGGGCAGACCTGCCCCGACGGCTACAGCATGCAGGCCCCGTCGTATGACCCCGATGCCCTCGTCTGCAGGCGCGACGGAGCCCCCGACCCGGAGCCCGGCAACGGGAACGGGCTGCTCTCCGCAGGCCTCGACCCGAGCCGACGGCAGTACCCGTAGCCCAACGACAGCGCCCCCAACCACGGTCACCACGGCCGTGGTTGGGGGCGCTTCGTCATGCCCGGAGGTGAGCGGCAGCACCCGCCCTCTACGGCTTGGGCAGCTCGGTGACGAACGTTCCGATGCCGGGCTGCATCTGCGCCAGGCCTGCTTCCCTCAGCTCGGTCAGCACTCGGCGCGCGGTCATCTGCGCGATCCCGAACTCGCCGTGCAGCGCCAGTACGCCAGGCAGTTGCGCGCCCGGCGGATACGTCCCGTCAGCGATGCGCGCTTCGATGACCTCGTACACCTGCTGCCACCGTGGGATGTCCGGCTTCCAGTCCATGATCTCGACGCTAGGGATGACAGGCTCACCCGGCGAGACGAGATTGCCTGACACGCCTAGCTACCCTAGCTACCTAGCACTACGCTGCGAGGACGTAGAAGACCCCGGCGGCCGCGCAAACGGCCCCGGGGTGTGGACGACTGGTTGGAGTCGACGTGTTAGAGCCTACGCACACCCCGTCCCGCAGCACAGACCAGGCGCCGGATACCGGCTGGTGCCACTGGCACAAAGGCCCGTCAGAGACCGCGGTGCTGGTCGACACAGCCGAGCGCAGTAGCGCGTCGCCCATCCGGCTGTACGCGTGCGCCCCGTGCCGCGAACAGCGCGCCCTGGCCCCGCTCGTGAGGGGTGTGCAGTCGTGAGCCCCCGATCCGTACAGCCGATCGCGCCCGCAGAGTACGAGGCGCTGCTGAGCCACTGCACGGACTGCCGCTTGTGTCGCTCGGTCCCGGAGCGCGAGTGTCCTCGAGCCGGGGTCCTGCGCCGGAAGTGGCGGGCCGTGTGTCGCCAGATCATCCCCGCGAGGAGCACACGATGAGCGTCTCGTCTCTGCCCCGTAAGCGTGGGCTCGGCGGCTACTGCTGGGAAGAGCACCCGCGCACGAAGGTCCACTGCACCGACCCGGTCGGGCACAAGGGGAAGCACTGGCACGCGTACAGCAAGACCAGTTGGTAGACCGCCCGCCCCGTACCCCGTGCCCAGGGGGCGGGCGGGACCAGGCCCCGGCCGGACGCCGATCCGGCCGGGGCCGCTCTATGTCCGGACGTTGCGCGGCGGTAGGGGTCCGCGAGACAATGGATAGGCCCAGTTCAGGGCACCCGCGGAACCTCCGGATTGCGTGAGCGGTGCGTGAGCGGGCGTCCCAAAGAGGGCCAGAATTACCGGAGTGAGCGGGAGCGCTGGACCCTACCGACCAGGGAAAACGTAGACCGGTCGGAGCCCTCCGGAGTGAGCCAGAGTGAAACCCCAGGACTTTTAATCCATTGGTTGTGGGTTCGAGTCCCACAGGGTCTACGTAAGGGCCCCCAGCTCACAGGCGATGTGAGGTGGGGGCCCAGCTGTTTTTCGGAGGCTCAATGATCGCTAGCTCGGCCAATGCTCGGACGAAGCGCAAACGATCAAGACATGGGGCGGCCCCGGCCGACGAGGGGGTGTCGACCGGGGCCGCGGACGTCGGGTCAGGCGCGGGCTCCGACGATGAGGGTGCCGATGTGGCCCTCCTTCGGAGCCTCCACCATCCGGGCATTCGCGGTGGCGAAGCCGGCCCGGAGCAGGTGCCGCTCCCACACCGCGGGCTTGTAGCTGTACCGGTAGGTGAACATGGCCTTGCCCGCGAACCCGCCCTTGTACATGCCCTGCGGGCCGTAGGCGCCCGGGATGGCCGGCGGCTGGGAGAACACGAACACGCCGCCCGGCACCAGGCGCTCCCGGACGAGCGGGAACAGGCGCGACGGATCGGTGAACCAGGCCGCGCCGAAGATGGAGTACACCGCGTCGTAGCGGGCCTCGTCGGCGGCAAGCCACTCGAGGATCTCGCCCTGCTCGATCCGCACACCGAGCGGCGCCCACTTCTCCCCGGCGCGTTCCACCATGCGGGGTGAGAGGTCGACACCGCAGGCCTTGACGCCCTGCTGTGCGAGATGGGCGAGGGCGCGGCCGGTGCCGCAGCCGATCTCCAGCGCTGATTTCGGGGTGTCGAGCAGTTCGGGGCCGGGGCCGTGTCCGGCGTACTGGGTCCAGCAGAACGTGGGCTCGGCGTCGTCCTTGAAGGCAGACTCGGCGAAGGCGTCCCATAGTTCGGTCTCGGCGGGGATGTCGTGGGGCACGGGCACGGATGTTCCTCTGGTCTTTGGGATGCGGGAGCCCCCGCCCTCGGGAGCCGTGAGGACGGGGGCGACTGTAGCGGGCTCAGTGACTGTCGGGGACCTTGTCGTCGCACGGTGAGCAGTCCGTGCCGTCGATGGCCCACAGCTCTTCGTCGATCGCCCAGCCCTGGCTCTTCAAGAAATCGCCGGTGCGCAGGCACAGGCCGTCGCGGCGGCGCTCGATGAACGGGGCGTGGTGCTTGAACCGGCCGCCGTTGTAGAGGCGGCAGATGCCCCACCAGACGGGTGTGTCGAGGATCAGTTGGTGGACGCCGATGTCGACGAGCTTGCCGACACCGCAGTGCACGTCCGGGTTCTCGATCGAACCCATGACGTACATGACGGCGTTGCCGAGGATCCGTTCGGCCATGTCGCGGACCATCGTGTGATCGCGCAGGAGCAGCGCGATCTCGCGGTCCCAGATGCTCATACCGGAGTCGAAGATGTTGACGGTCAGCTCCGTGATGTGCGGAGCGACCGCGTTGAGTAGCTCTTGCGGGTCGCGGGTTCGGGTTGTGGTGGAACGCTCTAACGCGACGGTCACGTCTTCCTCCTGTTGCGGACGGATGCCCCTGTTGGGGTGATGGCCCGTCCGCTCCCGAGCTGCAGGAGCGGGCGGGAGTCTCAGAGACCGGAGCCGTGCCTGCTCAGCCGGAAGTTCCCGACGGGCTGAGGCGGCGTGCAGTCCTGCGCCTCGGCGTGAACGATCAGGCGGACGTCAGGGCCGGAGATGCGGGGCAGCCAGCGGACTATGCCGTGGTTGGTGTGGACACCGCAGGCGACGCAGACCCCTTCCGCGTGCTCGGGCTCGTTGTCCCATATGGGGCTCATCCGGTCAGCCCGCCCTTCGTGCAGCGAGGGCAGCAGCACGGCGGGAAGGCCATGCTGAACGCGGCTTCGTCGGCGGGTGGGAGCGAGCGGGAGCAGACGGGAGTGCGCTCCATCGTCTCGGGGTTGACCCGGTAGACCTTGATCGTCAGACCGGGGTGTGTAGGGACGCTGCCTGTGTCGGTCACAGATTTACGGTGGCCCGGTCACGGTGAGTTCCGCGGCGTCAGTGCAGGCGTCAAACCGGCGACATGGGGGGCGTCAATTCGGTGTCATTACGTCTGCCCGAGGGCTACCGTGACCGCATGGCCACACCGAACAGCGCACTGCGAGCGGTCCGCATGGGCCTGCTCATGTCCCAAGACGACTTCGCCCGCGCGGTCCGTGAGGCCGGCGCCCGCGTAGGCGTCCCCAACGATGCGAACAAGCGGCTCGTACAGCGCTGGGAATCCGGCACCACAGCCGCGCCCCGCCCCGTCTACGCCCGCGCCCTCGAAGATGTCACCGGCCTGCCCATCGAATCCCTCGGCTTCACCCTCAGCGTGCCCATGGCGCGAGTCTCCGACGACGGCCATGGCGGGCACGACATGGAAGCCGGGGTCAACGGCGTCGCCCCCGCGGTGAGCGCGCCGCAGGGCGTGCCACAGACCTCGTCGCGCAACTACTCCGGGGTGTGGCTGTCGCGGTACGAGTACTTCTCCAGCGGCCGCGACTCCGCCTTCACCGGCCTGCACTACGTGGTGGTGCTGCAGCACGGCAACCGGCTCACCGTGCGCTCGCTGCCCGGCTCGTCGGACTCGCCGCTGACGATGGACCTGGAAGTGGACGGCCACGTCGCCACCGGCACGTGGACGGAACAGACAGCATCCGAGGGCTACTACCGAGGGGCCCGCTACCACGGGGCGATCCAGCTGATCGTCGAGCCGACCGGACGTCGTATGACCGGCAAGTGGGTGGGCTTCGGCAAGGAGTTCGACGTCAACACCGGCCCGTGGGAGCTCGTCTTCCAGGACGCATCGACGAACAAGGCGACGCTCGCCGCCTACGACCGGCGCCCCGAGGCCTGACCCCAGACGCGACGAAACGCCCTCTGCACGGCCGTCATGACCGTGCAGGGGGCGTGGTGTTGTCGGGCCATGGGTACTGGCGGCGCTGCGGATCGAGGGCCGCGGAGAGCGGCCCGTTCCCGCCGACACCGTTCTGCCCGTCCTCGCCTGGCGAGCCAGACGGGCAGGGGGATCCCGGCTCGCCTCTCGGCCCGACCGGTCCGGGGATGGGCACGGGCACCTGCTCGTGGGCGGGCAGGTCCTCGACTGCCTCGCTCGGGTCGGGTGCCTTCGGCACCTCGCCCGCAGCCTGTACCTGCGCGCGCAGGACACGCACGTCCCCGGCGAGGGTGCCGACGGCGACGCCCCGCCGGTCCGCCTCGTCGGCTAGCTGGCTGTACCAGGATCAGTCGATGACCATCGCTCCGGAGAGCGCGAGGAGCCAGCACAGGGTGGCGATCCATCGCCAGTGTCCGGCGAGCGCCCGTTCGGTGCGGGTCACGGATCGCCTCCCATCTCGATGACTTTGACGCGGAGTCGGGCGATCTCCACTTGGTCGGTGACCCGCTGTTCGAGGAGCGCCGTGATCCGGGTGTCCCGCTCGGAGAGTTCTTTGCGCAGCCCGTCCCGCTCTTCCTGGATGTGGTCAATCGTGCTGTTCAGGCGGGTGTTTGCGTTCTCGCCCCGCTTGCCGAGGTGCGCCACCACCGAGCCGGACAGCACCCCGACGAGCGCGATCACGCTGCCGATGGTCTGTCGATTCAGGCAGACAGGTGGACCTGATGACGAACAGGGAGCGGTGACGAATGAGTGAGGATGAGCGGGAACTGCAGGCCGACGTAGTCGAAGCGCCGCTGGACCAGTTGCTGGAGTCTGTAGCCAGTAGGCTCGAAGAGCAGACCTCCGACGTCCTGGCCACGCTGCGCCAAGAAGCTGCTCGTCTGCGCGAGGAGACTGCCACCTCAGTGGCCACACTGCGTGATCAAGCGGCTCGGGTACGGGAAGAACGAGACTTCCAGCCCTAAAGGTCGAGCGCGGCCGCCCGCCCCGGCTTGACTTCGCCGAACAGGTACTGCGGCCGTGCTCCACCTATTTACGGCTGGCGCTCCGAAGTCAGGAACGTGATGTAGCCGATCACAGAGTAGGGAGCAACCTGGAGTTTTCCTGTGTCACCGAGAATCTGCTCTTCGTCAGCGAGCAGCTTTCCGGTCTGCGGGTCGAAGATGAGAACGCGCTTGGTAGGCAAGCCGCCTGACCCATCTGTGAGAGAGAACGCCTGCCCAATACGATCGGCCCGATCCCTGACTGTGCCCTCGTAGCGCACCCCTTCGGTCTCCGCTAGGACCCGGAGCACCGCAGCACGCTGGGCAGGCGAAAACACGTGGTCTTGGACTCGCTCGGGCAAGACCTCGTATAGGAGTCCTGGCGTGATTTCAGCGTGGCCATTGGCCAGCCACTTCGTCATCCCCGCCACTGTAGTGGGCGGTTCTGTGGCTGTTTGCCCAGGAGTTGGCCCACTGGAATCTTGGGACACCACGGACTCGGCTCCGATCGAGCCGGCCTTCTCCCATGCTTCACGCTGAGAGTCGCTCGGGAACACCGGGGGTAGCGTGCGGGTCTTCCAGTGTGCCGAGCCGTCGCGCTTCTGCCATCTCTCCCTGTGTTCTGGGATGACAGCCGAGGTGACGTTCGTACCGTCAATGCGTGTGGAGAGGGACCATGCGTTCCAGACGAAGTGCTCCGTCTTCCAGGCTGTCGGGCGATCATCCTGCAGCCTTTCCACCCGGGCCGCGGTGTCCCTCAGCACCTGTGCGGCCGAGGGACTGCCAGAGTGATAGTTCAAAGGCCGGGGAGTCGCAGCAAGCGCGGGCTGGGCCGAGGTCCCGAAGGGGTCAACGACGGTGTACGCCACTGCCGCAGCAGCTGCGACCGCCACCGTGGCAACGGACAACCGCCTCAGCAGACGCGGACGCGCTGCGGACATATCAGGTCGTGGCATGGCAAGGATGTTCTTCAGCCTCTCGGTATCAGCTGAGGCGCCGTTTTGTACCGGGTTGAGCCGCTGCAACGCCTGATCGATGTCACGCATCTGCTCCTCCAAGAATCGATGATGTCCGCCGGGACGGGCTGGCGGCGGGGCGATCGAGGTGCTCGCGTAGCCGTCTGCGAGCGCGATGAAGCCGCACATGGAATGTCGCGGTTGTGCATCCGATCACCATGGCCGCATGACGGGCCGGCAACTCTTCCCACAAGGCGAGACGCAGGACTTCCCTGTCGCTGTCACTGAGCGAGTCAAAAGCCATGGCGACGGCCTGCGCTCCAGCGATGTCCTCAGCTGGATCGTGTATGAGGCCCTGCCGCTGCTGCGCCGCAGTCTCCGCCAGCATCCGGCGCCGCCGTTCAGAACGATGCGTGTTCGCCAGGATCTTGCGAGCTGTCGTGTACAGCCAGGGCAGTACCGCTGCGCGCGGCACCTCATCAAGCCGACGCCATGCTGTGAGGAAGACTTCGGCGACCACATCATCGCAATCTTCGGCATCGCTCAGACGCCTTCGTACGTACGCTTCCACGGCTGGATGGTGCGCGCGGTACAGCGCGGTGAAGTCTTGCTCATGTCGTGTGTCCACATCCCCTCCAACCGTGTAAGTGTCCGGCGGCCCCGGATCCTTACTTTCGCTGAGGCAGAAATTTCGAGATGGGCCGACGGCAGTGCGATGCATCCGCTCAAGCAGCCGCGAGTGACCCGCCACGACGCGGCTGCCGTGGCAATCGGAAGGCGCGCTCAGGGATATCCGATCCGGCGACGGACGGCACCGCCCCCTGCTCACCGGAGCGATGAGCAGGGGCATCGGACCGTCCAGGCCCGACCGGGCATCCCCGGGCGTGAGGGAACCCGCCCCCGCATTCCCGGACCACGGACCCGATCCGTGCGCGCCGCATGCGGAGCGAAAGCGGGGGACCAGTGTGCCCAACACCGTTCGGGGCACGCGGCTGAGCACGGGCCCTGGCAACAGGACTCACTCGCGCTCAGTCTTTAGGAACGGTTGATGGCTTTGAGGACCTCGACGAGTGCGGTGCGTGTCGCCGCGTCGGGCTCGGCCGGGATGCCGGCGGCCTTCTCTGCCTCGCTGTGGTCGACGGACTGTGTCGCCTTCGGCGAGCTGCTTTTGGTGGGCTCGGCCTTGTCCTCGCTGCCGTAGCCGACGAGGGTGACGGCGAGTACGGCGGTGACGGCCGCAATGGTGGTGCGGATGCGCATGATCCCCCTGGGATGCTGTGCCTGAGGGGACATCATCCGCTACGTGGTATCTGACTCCCGCCCTCTGGTTCACCGTCACCACCTGATGGCCCACTCAGCCTCCGGCATGGCACCAGGCGCAGGTGTTCACCGGGATCGCGACACGTGGCTGACCCGCGGTCAAGCGGCGTTGTGGGCACGGCGTTCGGCGTCGAGGGCGGCGACTTCTCGACGGCGTACCAGGGCCGTCGTGGACTGCCGCCGGACCGCTTCAGCCGGCCGCGTCGGACGAGCTTGCGGAGGCTGGTCGAGGCCGTCGAGGCCTATCCCGAGCAAGCGTGCGGTTGCGGTGAGCGGTGAGGTGGCCCCGCGGGGCGTGCAGGCTCGATGCACCGGTTCTGGCAGAAGGTTCCACGGTGAGGACTGGTGCGCGGCTGGTGCCTACTCACCCTGACGTGCGGCAAGTTGCAAGGCCCATTCGGGTGATTAGAGCGGAATTAACCGTATGTAACCTATATGGCTAAGGGGCATGGCCATGAATGCTTGCCATTGGAAGCGATCCGTCGTCTTGAGCTCGGCCCTCATCCTTGCTCTTACGCCGGTTGGCCTGCAGCAGGCTTCGGCGGCCGCGCCGAGCGAGACCCACGCGAGTGCGTCTACGGCTGTTTCCAGCCGAGAGGACTACCGGCGGGGCTACAGGGACGGCTTCCGGGATGGCTGGGCGGATGCCAGAAAGGACTGCCGACGGGACCGGCGCGGGGGAGACTTCCGCGGCAAGAACCGCGACTACACCCGTGGCTACGCCAATGGCTTCAGCGACGGGTTTGTCCGGGCCGAACGGCGCTACTGCTGAGCCTGTCCGAGGATCGAAGCGGACGAACTCTGGGACGAGAACGCGGCGTTCATCGCCATGGCGCGCGAGGCGGTGCCCCGGCTCGTCGCGGAGGTCCGGCGGCTGCGGGCGCTGATCGGTGAGGGCGAGGGCGTCAGCGCGCCATGAGTTCCGGCAGGGGCAGCGTGTGCTGGGTCTGGAGGACCTTCGCGCGCAGGTAATGGACGTTGTGGGCGGTGGTGAAGACGCCCGTGGGCACCCGGTGGGAGACCGTGACGCCCAGGTCACGGAGCTGGTCGGCCTTGTCGGGGTTGTTGGAGAGCAGGTCCAGGTCGTCGATGCCGAGGGCCTGGAGCATCTGCGCCGCCGCCGTGTAGTCGCGGCCGTCCTCGGGCAGGCCCAGCGCGGCGTTGGCGGCGTAGGTGTCGAGACCCTGGTCCTGGAGGGCGTACGCGTCGAGCTTGTTGTAGAGGCCGATGCCGCGGCCCTCCTGACGGAGGTACAGGAGCACGCCGCCCCGCTCCGCGATCCGCTCCACCGCCTCGCGCAGCTGCGGGCCGCAGTCGCAGCGGGCCGAGCCGAAGACGTCGCCGGTCAGGCACTCGGAGTGCAGTCGCACCAGCGGCGTCGCTCCGGGCTCGCCGAGCACGACGGCGAGGTGTTCCTTGCCGTCGGCCAGGCCGTGGAAGGTGACCAGGTCCGCGTCGACCGAGTAGCCGTCGCCAAAATGCAGGGGCACAGCGACGCGGGTGCGCACCGTGGCGGTCGGGAAGTCGCGCATGTTGTCTCTCCGGCTTCAGGTCAGTGCTTCAGATTTGAAGCACATCCTCGAAGCAGACACTACATGCTGCTTTAAATTTCAAGCAATGTGTTTTCGTGTGCGCGCCGTTCTTCTTGCGTGTCGCGGCTCACCCGGCTCGCGGCCCACCCGGCTCACGCCTCACGATGTACAGGAACGCCGCCGCCAGGGAAGATCTTCCCCGCCGCCACCGGGATTCTCGCCCTGGATCGCCCGCGTGATGCTCCCGCAGATCTCCTCCAGCTGCCCCACCTGCTCGGGCGTCAGATGATCGAAGAGTGCCCTCCGCACCTGTTCCACATGGCCGGGCGCCGTCCTTTCCAGTACGGCCATCCCCTCGTCCGTGAGGACCGTGACATGGCTGCGCCTGTCGCTGGGGCAGCCCTCGCGGCGCACCAGGCCGTCCTTCTCCAGCCGGCTCACGCAGTACGTCAGCCGACTGCGGGTGATCTTCAGGATCTCCGCGAGATCGGTCATCCGCAGCCGTCGGTCCGGTGCATCGGACAGCCTGGCCAGGATGGAGTAGTAAAGGTGGGGCATGCCGGCCTCGGCCTGGAGTTGCCGGTCGAGCGCGTCCTCGAGGAGCGAGGAGGCGGCGATGTACGAGCGCCAGGCGCGTTGTTCGGTGGGGGTGAGCCAGCGGGTCGTCATGCCGTTCAGTCTAGGTATTGTTTAAAAATTGAACCACCGAGAGGTGTCGAGATCCGGAGGCCGTGCCCCATGCCCCACCCCTACGTCCTGTTGTCCGCCGCCGTCTCCCTCGACGGCTTCCTGGACGACACGGGCCCCGAGCGGCTGCTGCTCTCGGGCCCGGCCGACTTCGACCGGGTCGACGAGGTGCGGGCGTCCAGCGACGCGATCCTGGTCGGCGCGGGCACGCTCCGCGCGGACAACCCTCGGCTCCTGGTCAACTCCGCCGAGCGACGCGCCGCACGGGTCGCCGCCGGGCGCCCGGAGTACCCGCTGAAGGTCACGGTCAGCGGATCCGGCGACCTCGACCCGGAGGCGCAGTTCTGGCACACGGGCGGCGAGAAGGTCGTCTACACGACGGACAAGGGGGCCGTACGGGCCGCCGACGCCCTGCGCGGACTGGACCAGGTCGACGTCGTCCCGACGGGCGCCGAACTGGACTGGCGCGCCGTGCTCGAGCACCTTCATGACGTACGAGGGGTGCGGCGCCTCATGGTCGAGGGCGGCGGCCGGGTCCACACCCAGCTGATGCGGCAGGGGCTGGCCGACGAGGTGCAGCTCGCCGTCGCGCCCCTCTTCGTGGGGGAGCCGGACGCGCCGCGGCTCTTCGGGCCCGGTGGGTACCCACCCGGCCGGATGCGGCTGGTGGAGACGCGGCCGGTCGGCGACGTCGTCCTCATCCGGTACGCCCCCACGGCCCCCGGCGTCGGCACTCTCGCCTCCGCCGCGGACCGGCACTGGCTGCGGCTCGCGTGCGAGCTGGCGGAACTGTGCCCGCCGTCGCGGACCGCGTTCAGCGTGGGAGCGGTCGTGGTGGCGGCCGACGGGGCCGAGCTTGCCCGTGGGTACTCCCGGGAGGGGAGCGATGCCGTCGTACACGCGGAGGAGGCGGCCCTCGCCAAGATTGATCCCGCGGATCCGCGCCTTCGCTCCGCCACCGTCTACAGCAGCCTCGAACCGTGCGCCCGCCGCGCCTCCCGGCCCACTCCCTGCGCCCGGCTGATCCTCGACGCGGGAGTACGGCGGGTCGTCACCGCGTGGCGCGAGCCCGACACGTTCGTGGCGGCGGCTGACGGGACCGGGTTGCTGGTGGCCGCGGGTGCGGATGTCGTCGTACTGCCGGAGTACGAGGAGCGGGCTGTGGCACCCAACCGGCACCTTCTTTCCCCGTGAGGAACCTGCCCGGATGAACGGCAGGAGGGGTGCGCGTAAACGCGTGTGCTTCGGACCCCGCGGATGGCGTACACTAATTTCAACGACGCGGGGTGGAGCAGCTCGGTAGCTCGCTGGGCTCATAACCCAGAGGTCGCAGGTTCAAATCCTGTCCCCGCTACTGAAGGCCGAGGGCCGGAACTCAGATTCTTGAGTTCCGGCCCTCGGTTTTTTTGGCTTTCCGCATCCGCGTGCATGCCGCTTTTCCGCGCCACTTTCTCCCGCCTCCACGGTCGGTAGTTTTGCGTTCACCATGAGTTGCCTTCGCTGGATGGAGCGGCGCGGACCGGTGCCCGCCTTGTTGCTCGCCGTGGGGGCGGTCGCCGAGGAGGGCCCGGTGCGGGGGCTTTCCGCTGTTCACGCATCCCTCGGTCGGCCCCCACCGCTCGCCCCCCGCCCCCGCTCCGGGAAACCTGGACGGGTGGGGCAGCGAGGAGGTGCGCAGCGGGCTGGAGGGTCCGACGACCGGGCGGGCCGGAAGGTGCCCAGGCACTCCGTGTCCGATCCGGGGCCGCAGCGCGAGCCGGCTTTGTGCCCCACCGAAGGGAAGCGGCGGAAGATGTCGCACGCGCGAACCTTCGCCCGGGTGCTGCCTGCGCTGCTCGTCGTCGCCGGGGCGTTCTACGAGTACTTCACGCCGACGGCGTACACCGGCGGCCCCCTCTTCACGGCGGCACCGCTCGTGGCCGCGCCGCTGTTCTCGCTGCGCGGCACGGTGCTGACCGGCGTCGCGGCGGTCGTCGTGGTGGTCGCGATCCACCTTTGGCTCGGCGTCGCCTTCACCGTGGACGCGATCACCGAGACGGTCACGGTGGCGACGGTCTCCGCGTTGGCCGTGCTCATCAACATCCTTGTACGCCGCGGCGGCGAACGGCTCGCCTCGGCCCGCGAGATCGCCGAGGCGGCCCAGCGTGCCGTGCTGCCGGAGCCCGAGGAGCGGATCGGCGGGCTCGAGGTCGCGGCGCGGTACGAGGCCGCGCAGGCCGGCGCGTTCATCGGCGGCGATCTGTACGCGGTGCAGGACTCCCCGCACGGCGTACGGCTGCTGGTGGGCGACGTACGCGGGAAGGGTATGGGCGCGGTGGGCGCCGTGGCGGTGGTCATCGGGTCGTTCCGGGAGGCCGCCGAGCAGGAGGCGACGCTGGAGGCGATCGCGGGGCGCCTTGAGCGGGCGCTGGCGCGCGAGGCCACCCGGCGCGACAGCATCGAGATCTCCGAGGGGTTCGCCACGGCCGTCCTCGCGGAGATCCCGCACGGAGGCGACGTCGTACGGACCGTCAGCCGCGGTCACCCGCCGCCGCTGCTCCTGCGCGAGGACGGTTCGCTGGTCGAGCTCGCCGCCGAGGACCCCGCACTGCCGCTCGGCATGGGCGAGTTGGGCACCTGGCCGGACCGTGGGGAGGAGACGGACTTCCCGCGCGGGGCCATGCTCCTCTTCTACACGGACGGACTGTCCGAGGCCCGCGACCGGCACGGGAACTTCTACGATCCGGCGGCGCGTCTGGCGGGGCGGGTCTTCGGCGGTCCGGACGCGCTGCTGGCCACGCTCGCCGAGGAGGTCCGCCGGCATACGGGCGGCGCCCTGACGGACGACATGGCGCTGCTCGCCGTACGGCGTCCGTGACTGTTGCGCGCCGTTCTTGATCGTTGTTACCAGGGGTGATCGGTCGACGCCTCTCCGCATGACAACTGACACACTGTCAAGTGATCGTGTTTCGGTGAGGTGTGGTCAACTCGCCCGGTTTTCGCCGGTCATCGCCCGTAAGTCCTGGCCAAAAGCTGTTAACGATCAGTCGGAACAGCTTGGAATCCGGTGCCCGAGTCTATTAACGTTCGATAACGCAGCGCGGTCGTCCCAGCCGTCACAAGAGATGGCTCCGTGCGCACGCGCCGAATCCTGCAAGGGAACCGGGGAACCACCAACTTGGGGTGAATCGAGCGTCTTTCGCGGTGAGATACCGCGGTTGACGCGCGTAGGAGACCTTCCTGCTCCGAACCCGTCAGCTAACCCGGTAGGCGAGAAGGAAGGAAAGGAGCACGCCCACGTGGCGTCCAACCGGCCCGCCCAGCCCACTTCGTTCGCGCCGAACGACACTCAGACTTTTGGCTACGCATACGGCAAAGACGAGGGCCCCTGGGAGGAGTGGAATCCCACCGCGGATTCCGTCCGTCCCGTCCGCGGCCGGCACCGCGTCTCCAAGCAGCGCGGGGGCGGACTCGCGCGCAGCTCCACGGTACTGGGCGTCGGTGTCATAGCCGCCGTCGGTGCGGGCGGCATGGCCACCGCGGCGCCCGGCAAGCCGCCGGTGTCGATCTCGCTGCCCGATCTGTCGTCGGTCACCGACTCGGCCAAGGCCCTGATATCCGACGACGGCGGCTCCAGCGCACCCAAGGGCTCCGCCACCCCGCTCACCAGCGCCGGCCTGACCAGCGCCGACGCCTCGGAGGGTAACCAGGACGCGGGCGAGGCACTGCGTGCCCGCATCATCCAGCAGGCGGAGTCGCAGCAGGACCAGGTCGACAAGGCGGCCCAGGCCGCCGCCCAGGCCGCCGCCGCGAAGAAGGCCGCCGATCAGGCTGCCAAGGCGGAGGAGGCGGCCGAGGCCAAGGCCGCCGCCGCGAAGGAGAAGGCGGAGCAGGAGGCCAAGGAGAAGGCCGAGGCCGCGCGCCTCGCCGAGCTCGCCAAGAGCTTTGCGCTGCCCACCTCCTCGTACACCCTCACCTCGACCTTCGGTCAGGCCGGCTCCCTGTGGTCCTCCGGCTACCACACCGGCCTCGACTTCGCCGCGCCCACGGGCACGCCGATCAAGGCGGTCCACAGCGGCACGATCACCGAGGCGGGCTGGTCCGGCTCGTACGGCTACCGCACGATCCTCACCCTCGACGACGGTACGGAGCTGTGGTACGCCCACCAGTCCTCGATCGGCGTCAGTGTCGGGCAGAAGGTCAACACGGGTGACGTCATCGGACGCGTGGGCGCGACCGGCAACGTCACCGGGGCGCACCTCCACCTGGAGGTTCACGCCGGCGGCAGCGCCACCGGGATCGACCCGATGGCGTGGCTGCGGAGCAAGGGCCTGACCCCCTGATCTCAGCTCTGATCTCTCGGCTCTGATTTCTCGGCTCTGATCTCTCCGGTGGGGCCGGCTTGCGTGCGGAATACGTGCGTCCGGTATGCGTGTTGAAGTTGAGCATGACTTCTCTTCGCAAGCTCGGCTCCTCCGACCTCGAGGTCTTCCCGCTCGCCCTCGGCGGCAACGTCTTCGGCTGGACCGCCGACGAGGCGCAGTCCTTCGCCGTCCTCGACGCGTATGCCGCGGCGGGCGGCAACTTCGTGGACACCGCCGACGGCTACTCCGCCTGGATTCCCGGCAACTCGGGCGGCGAGTCGGAGACGATCATCGGCCAGTGGTTCGCCGCCCGCGGCAACCGCTCCGACGTCGTCCTCGCCACCAAGGTCAGCAGCCACCCCGAGTACAAGGGGCTGGCCCCGGCGAACATCAAGGCCGCTGCCGACGCCTCGCTGCGCCGCCTGGACACGGACTACATCGACCTGTACTACACCCACTTCGACGACATCTCGGTCCCGGTCGAGGAGATCATCGGCGCGCTCGACGAGCTGGTACGGGCCGGCAAGGTCCGTGAGATCGCCGCCTCCAACATCTCTCCCGAACGGCTCTCGGAGTCCCTGGAGTTCTCCGACCGCGAGGGTCTCGCGCGCTACGTGGCCCTCCAGCCCCACTACAACCTTGTCTCGCGCGACACCTATGAGGGCCCGCTCCAGGAGATCGCCTCCCGGACCGGCCTGGCCGCCGTCCCGTACTTCGCCCTCGCGTCCGGCTTCCTCACCGGCAAGTACCGCCCGGGTACGACGGTCGACTCGGCGCGTGCCGAGGGCGCGGCCAAGCACCTCGAGACCGAGCGGGGCATCCGGGTCCTGGCCGCCCTCGACGAGGCCGCCCAGGCCCACGACGTTCCCGTTGCCACGGTCGCGCTGGCCTGGCTCGCGGCCCAGCCGACGGTCGCGGCCCCCATCGCCTCGGCCCGCACGGTCGACCAGCTCCCGGCGCTGCTCGGGGTGGCGGACCTGGTGCTCACGGACGCGGAGCTGGCGAAACTGACGGGGGCGTCGGCCTGAGGCCGCCGTACCGCATTCCGCGTACGGGCCCTTACGACTGATACGGGTTGTAAGGGCTGTAGGCGGGATACGGCGCCGGCGGGTGGCCGTAGCCGTAGTTGCCGCCGTAGCCGTACCCGGGCCACGGGGCCGGTGCCGGTACCGGCACGACCGGGGCCGTCGCACGTGCCGCGTACGCGAGGCAGGGGCGGGCGACCTCCCGGCGGCGCCACAGCTCGTGCAGCAACTCCCGCTCCCGTACGACGAAGTCGGCGTCGGCCCGGCCGAGCCGCCCCCGGTGCCGCAGAAACGCGAGCGAGGTCGCGTACGCCTCGTACTGGGCGACCGAGCGCGCCGCGGCCTTGCCGAAGCGACGGGCGGCGTATTCGCGGGCGAGCCGCCGTGCCCGCATCGATCCGAGCGCGTACGGCTCGGGCGCGGTCAGCCACCCGGCGGCGGTGTACGCCGGAAGTTCGGTCCGCACGGTCTTCAGCTCCCGCTGCCGCGTCCAGATGACGAGGAAGGTGAGCAGTCCGAACGCCGGCACCATGAACGCGCCGTACACCGCGAAGAACCCGTACTCCCCGAAGTTCGACGAGCCGTTCCAGACGGCGTGCATGCCCATCGCGAGCAGCAGCCCGGCGAGGGGCAGCAGGCCGCGGCGCAGGCGCCGGCGGTCGGCGGACAGCGCCGCGATACCGAAGCCGATGCCGGTGAGCACGGTGAACAGCGGGTGCGCGAAGGGCGACATCACGACCCGGACGAAGAAGGTCGCGGCGGTGACGGAGGCCAGTCCGCGGTCGCCGCTGAGCTGGTCCGTGCCGAAGGCGTTGCCGAGGTAGAGGGTGTTCTCGGTGAAGGCGAAGCCGGTCGCCGTGACTCCGGCGATGACGACCCCGTCGACGATCCCGGTGAAGTCCCGTCTGCGGAAGAGAAAGAGCAGCAGGACGGCCGCCGCCTTCGCGGACTCCTCGACGATCGGGGCTATGACGGTCGCGCCCAGCGTGTCGGCGCTGGACGGGTCGGCGGTGGCGGTCGCTATCCACCGGGTCGCGAAGCTGTTCGCGACGATCGCTATCAGCGCCGCCGCGCACGCCCCCCAGGCGAACGCGAAGAGCAGATTCCGCCAGGGGCCGGGCTCGACCCGGTCCAGCCAGCGGAACGCGGCGATGAGGAGCGGGACGGGCAGTACGGCGAGGCCGAGCCCCACCAGGAAGCCCTCGGTGCCGGTCTGTTGGCGGACCAGGGCCAGGATGACGAGTCCGGAGAGCGCGAGCAGGGAGATCAGCGCGCCGTAGCGCACCCACTTGCGCTGCCACCAGTGTGCGTGCCGCAGCGCACCGTCGGCCGGACCGTCGGCCGCACCCCCGGCAGGACCGCTGGGGTATGTCGGGTACGCGGGAAAGGTCGCCACGGCATTGACCCTAACGAGGGAGGGGCGCTGCCCGCGACGGTCCCGGTGCGGCCCGCAGGGGTTTCAGCCGCCCGAGGCGTGCTGGTCTTTTTGCTGGTCTCGGTGCTGTACGCGGCGGAAGAGGAGGTCGTTCACCACATGACCCTTGTCCAGTCCCTGGCCCTCGAAACGGGTCAGTGGCCGGAACTCCGGACGTGGCGCGTAACCGCCGTCCGGCTGGGTGTTCTCGAAGTCCGGGTGCGTGCTCAGTACGTGCAGCATCTCCTCGGCGTACGGCTCCCAGTCGGTCGCGCAGTGCACGAGGGCGCCGGGCTTGAGGCGGGTCGCGGCGAGGGTGAGGAACTCCGGCTGGATGAGCCGCCGCTTGTGATGCCGCTTCTTGGGCCACGGGTCGGGGAAGTACACGCGCAGGCCGTCGAGTGAGTCGGGCTTGAGCATCTCCCTGAGCAGGATGATCGCGTCGCCGTTGCCGACCCGGATGTTGGTCAGGCCGCTCTGGTCCGCGAGGTTCAGCAGGTTGCCCTGGCCCGGTGTGTGCACGTCGACGGCCAGGATTCCGGTCTCCGGGTCCTCGGCCGCCATCTGCGCGGTGGCCTCGCCCATCCCGAAGCCGATTTCGAGTACGACGGGACGGTCGCCCCCGAACAACTCCGCCAGATCGATGACCCGCTGTCCGTCGATGTCCAGCCCCCACTTGGGCCACAGCCGCTGCAACGCGTCCGCCTGCCCCGTCGTCACCCGGCTCCGCCGGGGCTGAAAACTCCGGATCCGCCGCTCGAAGTGCGACCCGGCCGGATCGGCCTTCGGCCCATCGGGGAACCGGGGCTCGCCCTTGGCACGGACACGACGCGGGGAGCCTCCGGCGACGGGAGCGGCCTGGGGTTCTTCGGGGGAGTCAAGGGAGTCAGACACAGTGGGGTCGATTTTACGGGGCTGGGGTTGTGGGTTTCGCCCCCGCCGCCCTTACCCGTCCCATCCCGTTCCTGGGGGCTCCGCCCCCAGACCCCGCTTCGGCCTGGACGGCCTCGTCCTCAATCGCCGGACGGGCTGGGATGCCTGGCGGGGGCTTGGGGGCGGAGCCCCCAAGGGTGGGACGGGTAGGGGCGGCGGGGGCGAAAAAACTCACCCCGGCCGCCACCCGCACCGGACCGCCCGTCACACCCCCACCAACGACCCCAACGCCCCCAACGCCCTCAGCGCCCGCCGGGCAACCTCCCTCCCGATCGGCAGCGAAGCCGTAGCGGCAGGCGACGGCGCGTTCAGCACATGCACCGTCCGCTCCCCCTCCTTGATCAGGAAGTCGTCCACCAGCGTCCCGTCCCGCAGCACCGCCTGCGCCCGCACCCCCGCCGCGGCCGGCACGAGGTCGTCCGCCGTCACCGCGGGCAGCAGCCGCTGCACGGCCCCGGTGAAGGCCGCCTTGGACACCGACCGCCGCAGCTCCCCCGCCCCGTACCGCCAGTGCCGCCGAGCCATTCGCCAGGAGCCGGGCCAGGCGAGGGCCGCGCCCACCTCGCGAGGGCGGACGACACCCCACCCGTATCCCTCCCGGGCGAGCGCGGGCACCGCGTTGGGTCCGATGTGGACACCCCCGTCGATCCCCCGGGTGAGATGCACTCCGAGGAACGGGAAGGCGGGGTCCGGCACCGGATAGACCAGTCCGCGGACCAGCTCGGGACGCGCCAGCGAGTAGTACTCGCCCCGGAAGGGCACGATCCGCATCCCGGGCTCGTCCCCCGCGAGCCGGGCGACCTCGTCGGAGTGCAGCCCCGCGCAGTTGACCAGCACGCGCGCGCGGACGACCGCTCCGGCAGCCGTGCGGACGGCGACTCCGAGCGTGGGACGCCGATCGATGCGGACGACCTCGGCCCCGTATCGGATCTCGGCCCCGGAGGCCTCCGCGAGCTGCCGGGCGACGGCGACGAAGTCGCAGACGCCGGTCGTGCCGACATGGATCGCGGCGAGCCCGCGCACCTCCGGCTCGTGCTCCGCCATCTGGGCGGGGCCCAGCTCCCGCACCGGAATTCCGTTCTCCCGCCCGCGCTGCACCAGACCGTGCAACCGGGGCAGCTCCGCCTTTTCCGTGGCGACGATCAGCTTGCCGGTGATGGCGTGCGCGATGTCGTATTCCGCGCAGAACTTGACCAGCTCGGCGGCTCCCCGCACCGCGTACCGCGCCTTCAGGGAGCCCGGCCGGTAGTAGATCCCGCTGTGGATCACTCCACTGTTGCGCCCTGTCTGGTGGCGGGCCGGCCCCCGCTCCTTCTCCAGCACCGTCACCTGCGTGCCCGGCGCGGCGCGTGTGATCGCATACGCCGCGGACAGGCCGACGATCCCGCCGCCGATCACCAGCACATCGCAGTCGTAAACGATCCGCACCTGCTCCACCTCCCGGCTTCGATAGTGCACTGCGCCACTGACAATGCCCTCAAACCCAGGAGGTACCAGGAAGCGCCGGAATGCACCACCGGCACCGGAAGCAGTGCCGTGCCGCGCCCTTCACAGGGCGCGGAGCGCCTACGCCGGGGTCATCAGCAGCGGTCGTGCCCGCTCCCGCAACTCCACCACGCGCGGTTCGTCGCCGTACGGCTCCAGCCGGTGCAGAAGATCCTTCACGTACTCGGTGGTGCGCGCCGAGGAGATGCGCCCGGCGACCTCCACCGCCCGTACGCCCTGCTCGCATGCCGCGTCCAGATTGCCCGATTCGAGCTCGGCGACCGCCGACACCACCAGGCGCAGACCGTGGGAGCGTACGAACTCCTCCGTCGGCTTCGACAGGGCCTGCTCGGTGAAGCGGCGGACCTGACGCGGCGCCTTGAGGTCGCGGTAGCACTCGGCCGCGTCGGCGGCGAAACGGTCGTACGAGTAGAAGCCGAGCCACGTCGGGTCGTGGTCGCCGTCCCGGGCCCGCTCCAGCCAGCCCTCGGCGGCCTTCAGGGCTCCGCCGGCCGCCTGTGCGTCACCCGCGCGCGCGTGGGCCCGTGCCTCGACGAGGCGGAAGAAGCTCATGGTGCGGGCCGTGGCCAGGCCCCGGTTGCGCTCCAGGGCGGCCTGGGCGAGGTCGACGCCCTCGTCGCCGAAGCCCCGGTATGTCGCCTGCAACGACATCGACGCGAGCACATAGCCCCCCAGGGGGACGTCCGCGGCCGCTCGGGCCAGGCGCAGCGCCTGGATGTAGTAGCGCTGGGCGGCCTCCTGCTGGCCCGTGTCGAAGGCCATCCACCCGGCGAGCCGGGTGAGTTCGGCGCTCGCGCCGAAGAGCGCTCTGCCGACCTCGTCCGAGTACGAGCCGAGCAGCAGCGGCGCCGCCTCGACCCGCAGACACTCCGGCACCATGGACGAACGCCAGTCGCCGCCCCCGTACTTGGAGTCCCAGCGCCTGGCGTCCTCGGCTGCCTCGCGGAGCTTCTGTACATCGCTGTGGCCGACTTTCAGCGCCGCTCCGGAGCCCTCCGCAGGGCTCGCGTCGCGTGCCACCGAACTGTCGGCCGGGGTTATCAGCCACCGTGAAGCGGGCGTTGCGTAAGCGCTCACTGCGAATGATCCGGCCAGCGACTGCCATATGCCACCGCCGCCCGCCCGGCGCCCGGCGAGGTCGAGGCGGTACAGCTCGGTGGCCGACCGCACCGCCTGTCCGACGTCACGGGGGAAGGCGAGGCCCACTTCGGGCGCGGGGTCCGCGTCCGCCAGGCCGATCTCGTGGAGCGGCACCGGGCGGCCGAGCTTCTGTCCGATGGCGGCCGCGATGAGGTGCGGCGCCGCACCTTGCGGCACCATTCCCTTCGACACCCAGCGCGCCACGGACGTCTTGTCGTAGCGAAGAGTCAACCCGCGTTGAGCACCAAGATCGTTGACGCGCCGCGCGAGCCCTGCGTTGCTGATTCCCGCGAGGGCGAGAACGGCGCCGAGTTTTTCGTTCGGCCCGCGTTGCTCCCTGGACATGCGCCACCCCTCGACACAGACGGCTGCCGCACTGGCATAACCATGCGGCATTCGTAAACCCAGCGTAGTTCGCCGCATCCCAAGCGTTAAGGGGCGTTGTTCCGGATGGCGGGAATGTGGTCCGTACGGAAGTACGGACGGTTGCGCTGTGCTCCCGCTGTGTGGCCGTGCGCCCGTCCGTGCGCTCTTCTCCGGCCACCGGGGGGAGCGCTTCCATGGATCGTGCGTGGGTCGGCCCGCTGTACTGGATCCAGTGGGCTGGGGGACACCGCCGCCTACATCCCCGCGGGCGGCGGACCGGTCCGGGGGGCGAACTCCGCCTCCCGGACTGTGCGTTGTCGGAGCCGTGCGCAAGGCCTGTACGGAGCGTGCGCGAGCCTGTCCATCCGTGGCCGAATTGGCCGAAAATCGACGGTACCCCTCAGGGGCAATTAACGCTCCTACCACGTCACTTGACGGCGCGTAGGGTGTTTTCGGGGAGCGTATCGGGGGCGCATTCGCGTCGCAGATCCACCCCCACCAGTCTCTCGCTCGCCCGCGAGCACCTTGCTTCGAGCGGGTGTTCGCAGGTGTCCTGGATCGCCTTCGCATCGGCGACGCAACGGCTTTGCAGTGGCTTCACAGCGGCGCGAACATATTCGCGGGGGCGCACTCCAGGGAGCGCAAGCCGTCGCAGCGGCTCTCCCACGCGCACTCTTCGTGGCAGCATGGTGCCGAGTTCGTACGGTGCACTGGTTGTCCACAGCCTGTGGAGGCGGCGATGCGGTGGTTGGTGGGGTGGAGCAGTACCGCCACCAGAGCGCCCGAGATCGGCTCGGCGGGCGCCACCGGAAACGACGGCGAGACCGTGCACCCGGTGGGCTCCCAACTCCTGTGGGGCGATCCCGATCCGCTCTGGGCGGTCGGCGACTGGCGCCCCGACGAGGTGCGCGTCGTGAAGGCCGACGCACAGAACCGGATCGCGGTGCTCGGCACCTGCGGGGCGACCGACGAGGAACTCCGGGTCGGCCTCTTCGCCGCGCGCGGAGGGGCACTTCGTCATCTCACCGCCTGGTCCGGCAGCTACACCGCCGTCGTCCAGGCCGGCCGCCGCGTCACCGTTGCGGGTGATCTCGCGGGCGCGCGGCCCGTGTTCTACACCCCCTGGGCGAGCGGTACGGCGTACGCGACCGCGGCGCTGCCGCTCGCCGACCTCATCGAGGCCAACCTCGACTTCGGGCACCTGGCGGCCCTGCTCGCCGCCCCCGACGTACCGGCCGCGGTCCACGACTCGACCCCCTACGAAGGCGTGCGGCGCATTCCGCCGGGGCACGCGCTGGTCCTGCGCACGGGCGCCCGCGAGATCGCCGGCTACGAGCCCGTCGCCTCCCTCGCCGTCGCCGCACCCTCCGCCGATCCCGCCAGCGCGGTGGACGGCGTACGGGATGCGCTGGTGGAGGCCGTACGAGCCCGCCTCGCCGCTCCCCGGCACGTCCCCGGCACGGACATCGACCCCGGGCCGGTACCCGGGATGGGCCCCGCCGAACGGCGCGCCGCGCGCGGGATGCCCGTGCCCGGCATCGGCGCCGACCTCTCCGGAGGACCCGCCTCGGGCACGCTGGCCCTGCTCGCCGCCGGGCTTCCCGGAGCACCCGGGACGGTCCTCGGACACGGCACCGGCGCCGGCGAGCGCCTCCTCGCCGTCACCTTCAACGACCTCGCCGTCAGCGGCCGGGAAGCTGAACTGGACCGGGCCGGGACGCTCGCCGCCAACCCGCGGCTGCACCATGTGGTCGTGGCCGGCGGCGAAGAGGTGCTCCCGTACGCCGACCTGGAGGGCCCGCTGACCGACGAGCCCGGCCCCTCGCTGGTGACGGCGGCCCGGCACCGCGCGCGGCTCTCCTCGGGCAGCGCGGACCACTTCACCGGATACGGGGCCCGGCAGGTCCTGGACGCGCACCCGGCCCGCCTCGCCGACCTGCTGATGGACCGTAAGAGACGCCATCTGGTCAAGCCCGTCGCCGCGTTGGCCAAGGCCGACGGGTCCGTCATGGTCCCCGCGCGCGTGTACGGCGCGGCGCGCAGACTGGCCCGCACGCCGTACAGGGCCGGCGTCGACGTCCTCGCCGACCGGCTGCTGCACCGGCGGTTCGAGGAACCCGGCGGTGCCGTGGGGGCGTCGCTCGCCGCACTCACCTGGGCCAGGCCCGGGCCCGCGGCGCGTTGGCTGACCGGTGAGGCGCTAGCTGAAGTATCGGTTCGCCTGCAAGAAGTCGCAGGTCGGCCGGGGGTCGGCATCGGGCAGCGACCGGGTGACTTCCGGGCCCGTGCGGCACTCGCCCGCCATGCCGCCGATCTCCGCGTCCTCGAACAGGCCGCCGAGATCCGCTTCCAGCGGCTGCACGCGCCGTTCCTGGACAACCAGGTCGTCCGCGCCTGCCGCGCCCTCCCCGAGGCATTGCGCGTCCAGCCCGGGGCTCGCGCGGCGATCCTGCGTACGGTGCTGGAGGGGGCCGGGGTGGCCGACCTGCCGCCCGGCTGGGGCGCGCCGTCCCACGCGTCCTCGGCGGCGGCGGCGCGTACCGGGTTGCGGGTTGCCGCGGACTCCTTGATCGCCCTCTTCGACACGCCGCTGCTCGCGCAGGCCGGGTTGGTCGAGGCGCGCGTCGTCCGCAAGGCCCTCCGGGCGGCCGCGGCCGGTGAGCCACTTCCCCTGGACGGGCTGGCCGACCTCGTCTCCCTGGAGCTGTGGTTGCGCCGGTTGTTGGCGCGCCGCGGGACATGCTGGACAGGAACGCCCGCCCGCCAGCGGGCCGTACCCGCGGGGATCGTGCCGCAAGGACGGGCACTGGGGGCCGGGGCCGCGCGGCGAGGCTAGCCGGGGGTGAGCGGAAGGGCGGCCTACGGCTTCCTCGCGGGGGCGAACAAAACCCACCACACCCCCGACACCGTCACGACTTGCCGAGGAAACCCCGTGCTCCCGCACACCGACCCCGGCGAGAATGGGCGAGTGCGGTACAGAATCCTGGGGATCGCCCAGGCGGAGGATGAACAGGGCACCCCCATGCCGGTGGGCGGCCCCCGAGTCCGCACCCTGCTCACGGCCCTGGCCCAGCGGGCGGACCACACCGCCGCCCCGGAGACCCTGATCGACGAGGTGTGGGCGGACGATCCACCACTGGACGCCCAGGCCGCGCTGCAGGCCCTGGTCGGCCGCCTGCGCCGCGCGATCGGCAGGAACGCGGTCACATCGGAGGCAGGCGGCTACCGCCTACGGGCCACCGAGGCGGACGTGGACCTGTTCGTCTTCGAGCGACTCGTACGGGAGGGCAGGGTAGCCCTCGACCACGAAGACGCACCGACCGCCGCTCGCAAGCTGCGCGAAGCGCTCGCCCTGTGGCGCGGCCCGGCCCTCGCGGACCTCCCCGACCGCAGCGCGGCAACCCGCCCGGAGGCGCTCCGCCTGGAGGCGACCCGCTCCCGCATCGAGGCGGACCTGCGACTGGGCCGCGCCCCCGACGTCGTACCGGAGCTGAAGGAGTTGACGGCGGCACACCCGTACGACGAGGCGCTGCACGCCCTGCTCATCCGCGCCCTGCGTGACGCGGGCCGCGGCGCCGACGCGCTGGCCGCCTACGAGAGCGTGCGCCGCGCCCTGCTGGACGGTCTTGGCACGGATCCGGGAGGGGAACTTCGCGCACTGCACGCGGAGTTGCTGGACCAGCGGCCCGGACCGGATGGACCGGACGGACCGGACGGACCGGCGGGAGGGGCCGCGCGGCTCCGGCGGAACACCGCGCGCACGACCCCGCCCGCCCCCACGCCGCAACCCACCACCCCACCGGAGCGAAACGGCAACATTCGTCCCCGTCTGAACTCCTTCGTCGGTCGGGAACCCGAACTCGAGGCCATCCGTTCGGATGTGCAGAGGTCACGCCTGGTCACGCTGACCGGACCGGGCGGTTCGGGAAAGACCCGCCTCGCCGAGGAAGCCGCCGCCGGGCTTCCGCAGGCGTGGCTGGTCGAGCTGGCCCCGCTCGACCGGCCCGAGGCGGTCCCGGGCGCGGTGGTCAGCGCCCTCGGTCTGCGCGAGACCGTGCTGATCAGCAACGAGATGGTGGCGGGCCAGGCCGACCCGCTCACCCTGCTCGTCGAGTACTGCGCCCCGCGCAGCCAGCTCCTGATCCTTGACAATTGCGAACATGTCATCGGCGCCGCCGCCGACCTGGCCGAGACACTGCTCACCCGCTGCCCGGGGCTCACGATTCTCGCCACCAGCCGTGAACCCCTCGGCGTGCCCGGCGAGGCGGTGCGCCCGGTCGAGCCCCTGCTGCCCGACCCCGCACGCCGGCTCTTCCTGGAGCGGGCGGTGGCCGTGCGTCCCGACGTGGCTCACGATGCCGCGTTCCGCGACTTCGGGGCGGTGGACGAGATCTGCCGGCGGCTCGACGGTCTTCCTCTGGCCATCGAGCTGGCCGCCGCGCGCCTGCGGCTGCTGACGCCTCGCCAGATCGCCGACCGGCTCGACGACCGCTTCCGGCTCCTCACCTCCGGAAGCCGCACCGTGCTGCCCCGCCAGCAGACCCTGCGCGCCGTCGTCGACTGGTCCTGGGACCTGCTCGACGAGCAGGAGCGGACCGTGCTGCGCGAGGCATCCGTCTTCGCGGGCAGCTGGGACCTCGCCGCCGCGGAGGCCGTATGCACCGGCCCGGCCACCGACCTCGTCGGCGCACTCGTCGACAAGTCCCTGGTCGTCGCGACCCCGTACGACGGGGGTGACGGGGGTGGCACTGGCGCCGGCATGCGATACCGCATGCTGGAGACGATCCACGAGTACGCCACGGAGCGCGCCGCCGAGATCCCCGAGCTGCGCGCCGCGGCCGAACTGCGCCACCGCGCGTGGGTGCGCGGCCTCGTCGAGGAGGCCGACCCGCTGCTGCGCTCCGCCGAGCAACTGCCCTGGATCCGCCGCCTGGAGACCGAACTCGACAACATCCGGGCCGCACTCCATCGCACGGTCGTGGCGGGCGCCGAGGAAGATGCCGGTGCCCTCGTCCTCGCCATGGGCTGGTTCTGGTGGCTGCGCAACTTCCGCCGTGAGGGCGTGGAATGGACGGATCGTGTACTGCGGTTGGGCGTGGCGCTCGATACGACCACCGGCGTGCTCGGGGAGAGCGTGACACACGGCGCCGACCGCGCTGACAGAGCCGACCGTGCCGACGGCACCGTCCAGCTTGCCGGGCTGGACCGCTTCGACCCGCTGACGGCCTTCCTGGACGCCCCCGATCGGCAGGAGTCCCATCCGCTGCATCGCATGCGGATGAGGGTGCGCATGCTGCACTTGTTCATGCTGGTGGAGCTCGAGCCGCTGGACGGACGGGTGCACCCGCGTCTGCGGGAGTACATCACCCAGGTGCGGGACTTCTTCGAGAGGGGCGGTCCGGACGCGGCGAGTGTGCCGGGCATCATCTGGCCGATGGCCTCCTTCTTCCTGAGCGGTTCGCACGACGTGCGTTCGGTGATGGACGCCGCGGTCGCCAACTGCCGCCTGTACGGCGGAGAGTGGGAGATCGGTGCCACGCTGATGTTCCGTACGCACAGGGTCGTCGACGCTCCGGGCGGCATGCCCGGTGTGGACGACGACCTGGTGGAGCTGCGCGTGCTCAGCAAGCGAGTGGGCGACCGCTGGATGCGCGCCCAGGTGTGCAGCGCCGCCGGGGAGGCGGCCATGGCGCGCAGTCTCCACGACGAGGCGAAGGCCGAGTACGGGGAGGCGCTGCGGCTCGCCTTCGAGGTGGGGGCGTACGCCGAGACTCCCTTCCTCCTGGCGCGGCTGGCCGAGATCGCCTGCCGCGAGGGCGAGCGGGCGCAGGCACTGACCGCCCTGGACGAAGCGAGCGCCGCGGCCGACCGGTACGGGGTGACGGACGCCCGCGCGTTCATCCGCATGCTGCGCGCCCAGCTGGCCCTGGACGACGGCGAGGTCGGCTTGGCGCGCGAACTGTGGAAGCAGGCGTGCGTGGAGAGTTCTCACGGCAGCCCGCCGCCGCAGTTCACGGTGGCGCTGAACTGGATCGAGGCGCTCATCACGACCGCCGAGTCCGGCCCGGAGCGCGGTCTGCAGAAGATGGTGGACGCCATGCTGGCGGCAGTGGCGGGGGAGTGCTCCGATGTGGTGATGGCGGGTCTCGTCGAGAGCGCGGCGACCCTCCTGTCGAAGCTCGGCGACCATCCTCGCGCGGTCCGCCTGCTCGCCGCCGGTACGCGGTGGCGCGGTGCCCACCCCCGTCCCGTATCGGAGTGCGCCGACGCCGACCGAGCCGAGGCCGCCGCACGCACGGCACTCGGACCAGGCCGCTACGCGTCCGAGTGCACGCGGGGGACGGGCTTCACCACGGACGACGCCCTGGGAGACCTGGCGGAGGCGCTGAAGGAGCACCCCGCCGACTGACAGGTCGGCGCCGACTCACTGGCACTGGAACTTCGACTCCGCCCAGTCCGCCAGTGCCGCCGCGTCGAACGGCGTGTGCGGTTCGACGACCAGCCGGATCGTCTTGCGCCCGGTGAGGTTCACATGGACGGGGATCGCGCGGTCACCGCCCTTGACCAGCGGCGACTGCCACAGGCGCGACCCGTCGGCGTACACGGAGAAGCTCACCTGGCCGAGGCCCACCGTCAGGTCGTCGACGCCGACCAGCGCGTCGTAGGCCGAGCAGCTGCGGTTGAGGTCGATGGTGACGGAGGACGCACCATGGACGGTCACACCATGCGCGTACTCCTGGTCCGCGATCGACACCCCCCAGCGCTGCCACACCCAACTGCTCTCACCGAGCCGCATCTCGGGCTTGGTGTGGTCACCGGTGAGGCCGTACTGCAGCTCGTTCCACTGGTAGACGACCGGCGCGGGCGGCGGCGTCGGGGTGGGAGGGGGTGTCGGGGTGGGCGTCGGCGTCGGCGTGGGTTTCGGCTTCGCCTTCGTCGGGGTGGGGGACGGCTTGGGCGTGGGCTTCGGGCTGGGCGGCGGAGTCGGGGCCGGCGTCGGCGTCGGGATGGGCGTCGGGATGGGCGTCGGCGCGTGAGCCACCACCGGAGGCTTCGGCGCGGGCTTCTTCGGTGCTGTCGGTGTCGGTGTCGGTGTCGGCGCCTGTTGGGGCACTTCGACGGCGGATGAGGTGGCGGGCTTGGCCTCGGACTTCTGGGCCGGGATGTCATTGCCCGCCAGGGCGAGCGCCACCGCCGTGGCGGCCACCGCGACGACTCCCGCAGCGATCCCGGCCTTGACCGGCGCCCCCAGCCCCTCGGAAGCCGCCGCGCCGCCCCCGGCGCTTGCCCCGCCGGAGCTGCCACCCGTCGCTGCCGCGCCCGCCGCCCCGGCTCCGGCGCCACCAGCGATGAGCGCGACGACCTTCGCGTACCCGGCGGCACCGAACCAACCGATGACCGCGACCGGCACGACCGCGGGGATCCCGCTGGCGACTTCCTTGATCTGGCCCGCGGCCAGCCGACACTTGGCGCACTCCTCCAGGTGCTTGCGCAGCCCGCGTTCAGCCCGGGTGCGCAGCCCGCCGCGGGCGTACGCGCCGAGCCGGTCGGCGTAGCGCGCGCACTCCTCGTCCATGGTGAGCGTCGCGCTCACATGCGCCTGGAGGTAGGCCTGCTTGAGTCCTTCACGGGCACGGCTGGCGAGCACCCGCGTGCCGTTGGCATCGAGCCCGAAGAGCGTGGCGACCTCACTCGGCGACTCGTCCTCGACCTCCGTGTGCCACAGCACGGCCTGCCACCGCTCCGGCAGCGAGAGGAACGCCTGCATGGCCATCGACTGCTCGGCCTCCCGCATCGCCCGTACGTCGGCGCCCAGGTCGAGGCCCGCTCCGAAGGAGCCGATGGACGCAGTGTCGTCCGACACTTCGGAGGTACGGACGGCCTGCGCGGCGAACACCGCGAAGTCGTCGACCAGTTGCTCCCTTTTGGCGGACTTGGTCCAGTTGGCGGCGACGCGGCGGACGGTCGTGAGCAGATAGGCGCGTACGGCGTGCTCGGGGCCGTGGCCGCCGCGCACCGCCTGGAGCATGCGGGCGAACACCTCGGCGGTGAGGTCGTCGGCGGTGTGCCCGTCCCGGCAGCAGGTGCGGGCATACCGACGGACGGCTTCCGCGTGGCGGCGGTACAGCTCCTCGTACGCCGTGTCGTCGCCCGAGCGCATCCGTTCGATCAGATCGGCGTCGGAGGGCGGCAGTTCGGCCGGAGCCGACAGGGCGCTGCTCTCACGCTCCCTGCGCCCCTCACGCCCCTTGTGCCACTCGTACCCGTCACGCCGATCGAGCCGGTCGCGCTGTGCCGGAACACTGGGATCCCCCGGGGTGCCCCAAGGCCCCGCGCTGCCAGAAGGCCCCGGCGCGCGCCCGGACGGCCCGCCCTGACTCGGCACCTGCTGCGAGGGCGGCCCGCCGGCCTCCGCGCCACCGTCACCGAGTGACTCGTCCCGCCCGTCAACGCTCATCGCGGAAAGCCCCCGCCTGCACACTCGGACCCGAATACCGGGACAGAGTGCCACACGCTCCAGGGACGGGACTCCGCCCCACGGACCAACCACTCGTCCGGGGGGATTTGCCACACGACAGCACTAGCGGTCACTCGTCTGGGGAATAGTCAATCAATGCTCCCCGCAACGGAGTTGACGCCATGGTCGGAATATATCGATATGATCCGACCCGCCCGTGAGCGGGTGGAGCGACACCCGCGTCACGGACCGCCGTCCCCCGAAACCGCACGCCCCCGAAATCGCCGGTGTCGCAAACCACCGGAGTCGCCGACCTCCGGAGTCACCGACCGCTCGCTCCGGATCCGCTCACCGAGGCCGCGCCCCGCCGCACCCGCACCTGCCTCCGCACTCCGGAAAAGGCCGGGAAACCGCTCACGCCGGACGCGAGCGCAGCCCCTCCAGCAGGATGTCCAGCAGCCGGGCCGAGGCCGCGGCCTGCTGGGCGGCATCCGGCAGCGAGGGCGCCGCCGTGGCTATCACCAGCAGGACGTCCGCGACGGTCACATCCGCCCGCAGCTCGCCGGACGCACGCGCCCGGTCCACCAGCCGGCCCACCACCTCGAGCAGCGCGGCCGCACCGGTGTCGTCGGCCAACGCGGTGACCGTCTCCTCCTCGGGCACCGACCGCTGCTCGACGAGCCGCAGCTCGGGAGTGAGTTGGGATCGCTGCTGCGGCACCCGTGCCTCGTCCGCGACGTCCCCGTCCTCCGCGACGCCGACCCGCAGCACCTGCGGCGGCAGCAGCCGCCCGGCCCCCGAGGCCACCGACGTGCGCAGGAAGCGCGAGAGTGCCGACCACGGCTCGTCCTCCTGGCCGAGCGCCGCGCGCGCCTGGTCGGTCAGCCGGGAGGTCTCCTCCTCGGCTATCCGGCGGACCAGAACGTCCTTGCTCGGGAAGCGCCGGTACACCGTGCCGACACCGACCCGAGCGCGCCGTGCCACGTCCTCCATCGGCGCGCCGTACCCCAGCTCGCCGAAGACCTCGCGTGCCGCGCGCAGCACGTGCTCCAGATTGCGCTGTGCGTCCACACGCAGCGGCGTCGTCCGCGACCCGTCTCCCGGACCGCGTCCATTGCCGCCCGCTGCCGCGCCGACCCTGCCACCGGATGCGATGGCAGACGCGGAAGACCAATGAGTGTCCTGAATATGCATAAGCGTTCCCCCGGTAATGACGTCTCCCCCCGGAGACTCTCCCCGCCATTGGAAGCCGGAGCGCGCGGAACAAGCTTGTTTCACGTGCCCGCCGTACGGACCCGTCGAGCGCATCCCCCTACACCCCGTCGACACACGAACATAGTTGAGAGGGGGTCAATTCAGAAGGGGCAGGTTCCGCACGGAGCGCCCCCCGATCGGAGTACGGGTCGGTTACCTCCCGATTACGCCCCCTCCGAACCTCACGATCACCCACTCTGACCTGCACATTCATCCTGCACCCCGGCAAACCGGCCACCCCCTGGAGCCCTCCGCGACCAGTCACACAAATTGTCGAGCCTGTGGACAAACGCCAGAGCTGGGTGCGTCATGGGATGGTGAAGGAACCAGTGCGCATTCTCATCGTCGGTGGCGGCTACGTCGGGATGTACACCGCTCTGCGCCTTCAGCGGAAGTTGAAGCCGGAACTTAAGCGGGGCGAGGTCGAGATCACGATCGTCTCGCCGGACCCCTACATGACGTATCAGCCGTTCCTTCCCGAGGCCGCCGCGGGCTCGATCTCGCCGCGCCATGTGGTCGTCCCGCTGCGCCGGGTCCTCGACCAGTGCCGGGTCGTCATCGGTGAGGCCCGCGCGATCGACCACGCCAAGCGCACCGCGACCCTCACCACGCTCGCCACCGACGAGGAAGGCACGGGCGCGGCACAGATCACGTATGACGAACTCGTCCTCGCCCCCGGCTCGATCTCGCGTGCCCTCCCGATCCCGGGTCTCGCCGACTACGCCATCGGCTTCAAGACCGTCGAGGAGGCCATCGGCCTGCGTAACCACGTCATCGAACAGATGGACATCGCCTCCTCCACCCGCGACCCCGCGATCCGCGACGCCGCCCTGACCTTCGTCTTCGTAGGAGGCGGTTACGCGGGCGTCGAGGCGCTCGGCGAACTCGAGGACATGGCTCGCTACACCGCGCGCTACTACCACAACGTCAAGGCCGAGGACATGAAGTGGATCCTCGTCGAGGCCTCGGACCGTATCCTCCCCGAGGTCGGCGAGGAGATGGGCAAGTACACGGTCACCGAGCTGCGCCGCCGCAACATCGACGTACGCCTCCACACCCGCCTCGACTCCTGCGCGGACCGGATCGCCGTCCTCAGCGACGGCGCCCGCTTCCCCACGCGTACGGTCGTGTGGACCGCCGGCGTGAAACCGCACCCGATCCTCGCCGCAACCGATCTCGCCTTGAACGAGCGCGGCCGCCTCAATTGCACCCCCCAGCTGACCGTCGACGGCACCACGCACGCGTGGGCCGCGGGAGACGCCGCCGCCGTACCCGACGTCACCGCCGAGCAGCCGGGCAAGGAGACCGCGCCCAACGCCCAGCACGCGGTGCGCCAGGCCAGGGTCCTCGGCGACAACATCGCGCACTCCCTGCGTGGTGAGCCCCTGGAGACGTACTCCCACAAGTACGTCGGCTCGGTCGCGTCCCTGGGGCTGCACAAGGGCGTCGCACACGTCTACGGGCGCAAACTGAAGGGCTATCCTGCCTGGTTCATGCACCGCGTCTACCACCTGAGCAGGGTCCCGACCTTCAACCGCAAGGCCCGTGTGCTCGCCGAATGGACCTTGGCGGGGCTCTTCAAGAGGGAGATCGTGTCCCTCGGTTCGCTCGAACATCCCCGAGCGGAGTTCGAACTCGCGGCCGGTGGAAAGCCTCCTCTCGACCCGAAGCTCGACCCGAAGGGGTCGTCCTGACCGGACCCAGGAACTCCAGGGATCAGGAAGGCGTCTGACGGATGTCGGTCCGGTCGGCCAGACTGGTCCCCGACCTTGGGCGGGCCGACCGCTCGCTCTTCGAACCCCACGAGGCTTCTTCCCAAGCGCCGCATTCCCCAGGATTCCGACCGGACATCGCCCGGACGTCGCCCGGACGTCGACCGGACTCGATCGGATTCCTCCCGGGGACGCAGTGCCCCAGCGGCTCCGGCCGCGGGCCGGCCCCCCGGCCGGATCCGGAGCCGACCGGAGACGACAATCACGAGGCAAGGATTCGGTGAATTTCACCCGCTGGAGCGCCCGGCTCCCCGGAACGCAGCGCCGCGCCGCAGCGCGAACCGAGCACACGGCCTCCCCGGACCGGCGAGGGGAAGGCTCTGTGCCCGCGGCCCGCGCCGAGCAGCTGACCGACGACCCGCCGCCCGTCCCCGCAGTCGACGACCTGCCGGTGCGCGAGGTCCTCGACCGTGTCCCGGCCCTCGTCGCCCTCGTACACGGCCGCGAGCACCGCGTCGCGTACGTCAACGACGCCTATGCGGCGGCCTTCGGCGTACGCCCCGTCGGCGAGCCCGCGCGCGCGGCGCTGCCGGAGCTGGACGAACTCGGCCTGTTCCCGCTCCTCGACCAGGTGCTGCGCAGCGCCAAGCCACGCACGGTCAAGTCCCGCAAGGCGCCCAGCGGCCGCTCGTACACGTTCACCTGCACGCCCGTGGACACCTCCCCGAAAGCGGAGGGCCAGGGCGGCGGCGTACTGATCTTCGCCACCGACGTCACCGACCACGCCGAGGCCGCCGAGCGACTGCGCGCCAGCGAGCGCCGTCAGCGCGAGACCGCTGTCACCCTCCAGCGCTCCCTGCTCCCCCAGGAGCTGGAGGAGCCCGACGACCTGCGCGTCGCCGCCACCTACCAGCCCGGCGGCACCGAGGCCGCGGTCGGCGGCGACTGGTACGACGTGATCACCCTCGGCGGCGGCCGCACGGCGCTCGTCATCGGCGACGTCATGGGCCGCGGGGTGCGGGCCGCGGCGGTCATGGGCCAGTTGCGCACCGCCGTACGCGCGTACGCCCGCCTCGACCTGCCCCCGCACGAGGTCCTCCAGCTCCTCGACGGCCTCGCCACGGAGATCGACGCCAACCAGATCGCCACGTGTGCGTACGCCGTCCACGACCCCAACGAGGGCCGCCTCGTGTACGCGTCCGCCGGCCACCTCCCGATCCTCGTCCGCGACGAGAACGGCACCGTCGTGCGCGCCGACGAACCCACCGGACCGCCGCTCGGCACCGGCGGCTGGATGCACTCCTCGGGCTCGGTACCGCTGGGACCCGGCTCTACGGCCGTCCTCTACACCGACGGCCTGGTCGAGCGTCGGGACGAGGACCTCGACGAAGGTATCGCCGCGCTGGAGCGCGCCCTCGCGGGCGCCACAGGCACCCCCCAGGTGGTCTGCGACCGCCTCGTCCGCTCCGCCGGCGTGACGGCCGACCACGACGACGACGTGGCCGTCCTGGTCCTCCAGCACCCCGCCCGCACGGGCCCGGACAGCGAGCTCTTCCGCAACGCCGCCCTGGAGCTGTTGGGCGGTGTCGAAGCGGCCCCACGCGCGCGTGCCTTCGCCTCCGGCGTGCTGACGAGTTGGCGGTTCCCTCCGGACCTCCACGACCTCGGCGTCCTCGCCACCAGCGAGCTGGTCGCCAACTCCCTCCAGCACGGCACCCCGCCCATGCGCCTGCGTCTACGCCGAACCGACCGCCGCCTGATCATCGAGGTCACCGACGGCGACGACCACCTTCCACGCCGCCGCCGCGCCGAACCCGCCGACGAGGCGGGCCGAGGCATCGCCATCGTCGCGACGATCGCCTCCGGCTGGGGGTCGCGGCGGACGCCTGGGGGCGGGAAGGCGGTGTGGTGCGAGTTCGCGTTGCCGCGGGAGGAGGGCTGAGCAATTAGGTCTCGCCCCCGCCGCCCCTACCCGTCCCGGTCCGTACCTGGGGGCTGCTGCCCGCAGACCCCCGCTTCGGTCTGAACGGCCTCGTCGTGGGTATGTCAGCCCGTCCGGCGTTTGAGGACGAGCCCTTCGGGCGATGGCGGGGGTCCAGGGGGCGCAGCGCTCCTGGCGGGGGGCTGGGGGCGGAGCCCCCAGGGATGGGACGGGTAAGGGCGGCGGGGGCGAGACAACCCGGCCGGACTCACCTCCGCGCACCTCCGCGCGTCACCTAGCGGCCCACCCCACCCGGTGCTAGTAGCTCACCCATGGCAGACGAATCGGGCTTTCAACTCAAAGGCAGCGCTCCCGAGCGCTACGAGCAGTACGCCGCGCCGTTCATGGCGCCTTTCGTCGACGCGGTCCTCGACGCAGTCGACCTGTTCCCCGGGGCCACGGTCCTGGACCTGGCCTGCGGCACAGGCTTCGCGGCCCGCGCGGCAGCCGCCCGCGTCGGCCCCGCGGGCCGCATCTCGGCCGCGGACGTCAACGAGGGCATGCTCAGGGTGGCTGCGGCACACGCCCCCCGCCTGTACCCGGACATCGAGTTCACCACAGCCCCCGCGGACAAACTCCCCTACCCGGACGCCACCTTCGACGCGGTCGTCTGCCAGCAAGGAGTCCAGTTCTTCCCCGACCTGGACGCGGCCTTGGCGGAGACGGCCCGAGTCACCCGCGAAGGGGGCCGTTTCGCGGCCACCGCCTGGGCCGACAGAAACCTCCTCCCGTACTTCGTGGCCCAGTACGAGGCCATCAAGGAGTACGGCGGCCGGGAGATCGCCACGAGCTACGAGGCCGCCTTCTCCGGCACCGCCGCCCGCCTCACCACCGCCCTCCGCGCCGCCGGCTTCCACGACGTCACCGCCCACGAGGTCACCTTCGGCATCACCCTCCCGCCCCTCGCCGACTACGCCCGGAACCAGCTCTCGTCGTTGTCCTGGGGCCAGGAGATCGTCGACAACGCCGGCCAGGACGCCCTCGTACAGGCAGGCCACGCGATCCACACCCACCTCGCGGACCGCACCGCCCCCGACGGCAGCGCGACACTCCCGTTCACCGCCAACCTGGTGACGGCGGTCCGCTGACACGAAGACGGCCGCCACCACAAGGATCGTGGTGGCGGCCGTCCCGGCGTCCATTCATTCAGTTCATTCGTGCGCCCGTCAGGCGCCGGCCCGCACCGGCTCCGCCGACGCCCCACCCTGAGCGACCACCCGGCTCTTCGCCAGCCACGGCTGATCCTGTACGGGGCTGAGCTGCCGCCCCAGCCGCAGAGCCAGGAACGTGATGCCCAGCGAGAACAGCAGGAACGTCACGACGTACGGCCCGTGCAGCGAGGCCCCCATCGGACCTCCCACCGCCGGACCGACGGCCAGCGCGAGCTGCTTCACCAGGGCGAAGGCGGAGTTGTACTGCCCCGCCAGGCCCGTCGGCGCCAGGTCGGCCACCAGCGGCGCGACCGTCGGCGAGAGCATCGCCTCGCCGAGCCCGAAGAGCGCGTACGTGGAGATGAACGCGGCGGTCGCCATGGTCCGGCTTCCGTGCCCGAGCCCCGCATACCCGGCCGCGACCCACGCGACGGCCCAGATGAGCCCGACCGACGCGATCACCCGGGACCGCTTCCGGCGCTCGACGAACTTGAGCACCGCGAACTGAGCGACCACGATCATCGCGGTGTTCGCCGCCATCGCCGTACCCAAGGCGGAGGTGGAGATCCCGGCGGCCTCGACACCGTACGCGGAGAGGCCCGACTCGAACTGTCCATAGCAGGCGAAGAACAGTACGAAACCCAGCACGGACAGCTGAACCATGGCCCGGTTGCCGAGCAGCTGCTTCCAGCTGCCGCCCTTGGCCTGCGGCGCGTCACCGTGGATCCGCGGCGCGTGCGGCATCCGCACGGTCGCCATGATCACGACGAGCAGCAGGAACATCGCCGCCTCGATCGCGAACAGCAGAGTGAAGGAGCTCGCCCGGCTCGTGTCGACGATGTGTCCGCCGATCAGACCTCCGACACCGAGCCCGAGGTTCTGCAGGAAGAACTGGGTGGCGAAGGCGCGCGACCGCGTCTCGGCCGAGGAGCAGTCCACGATCATCGTCGCCAGGGCCGGCTGCATCACGGCCTGTCCGGCGCCGAGCGCCGCCGCCGACAACAGCACCGTCGTCGCGTTGTTCGCGAGCCCCAGGCTCAGCGCTCCGATGGCGGCGGTGACCAGAGCCGTGAGCAGGACCGGCAGCGGACCGCGCCGGACGATGACTCGCCCGGCGAACGGCAGTACGACGAGAGCGGCCACGGCGAAGACGGCGAGCACGATGCCCGCCGTCATGGAGCCGAGTCCCCGCACCTGCGCCACATAGACGTAGAGGAAGGGGACGGTAAAGCCGAGCCCGAACGCGCTGAGTGCGTTGCCCACGTGGATCCGGCGCATCGCTGCGCCCATCGCCCTGGTCACTTTCACCTGCCTTGGTCGTGAAGCCTTCAGGCGCAACGTTCAAGGATGCAGGCCTGAAGATTTCGAAGCTAAAATTAGAAGTTGAACTCTACACAGTGAAGGACTTCGACGCCAAGCGATGCCGTGCCATACTGCGGCCATGGGCGACACCCCCGGCGTCAGTGAGCCGACACTCGAAGAACAGATCGCCGCCTACCAGCGCGAATTCCAGGACCTCGACCCCCAGGTCGAGAAGATCGTGTCGGCCCTCGGCCGTCTCAACCGCCGTATGAACGTCGCCTACGGCCGCCAGACCGCCACCCTCGGCATCAGCAACGCCGAGTGGGAGGTCCTCAAGGCCCTCGTCCTGTCCGGCCCTCCGTATCGCATGGGCCCGAGCGACCTCGCCAAGCGGCTGGGTCTGACGCCGGCCGCGATGACCCACCGGATCGACCGCATGTTGGCGGAGGGCCTCGTCACGCGCGAACGCGATGAGTCGAATCGCGTACGCGTCATCGTCGAGCTGACCGACGAGGGCCGTGAGAAGTGGCTGGAGGCGATGCGCCTCGCGATGGTGTTCGAGGAGGACCTCCTCCAGGACCTCTCCGCGGACGAACGGGGCGCGCTGGGTGACGTCCTGACCCGTCTCCTCCGACGCGTGGAGCACGCCCAGCCGGACGCGGGTGGCCGACTCAGCGACCTCGATTAAAGATCTTGACAGGATGGATTGACATCCCCCTACGGGATCCGTAGTGTTCTCCGAGTTGCCACAGAGCCGTAACGGTTCTGCAGTAGCACCTCCGCCGCAGCAGCGGCACCCAAAACACCAGCACGATCCCCCAACCGGGGTGAATTCGGCGTGCCCGGATTCAATTCGATTGGGACACGGCAGCCCGATTGGGAACTGCCGAGAGGATCCGCTAAAGTTTGGAACGTCGGAACGGCCCAACAGCCGCGAAGGCAACACCCGCTGACTGGGAGTCAGGCCCGAAAGGATCTGATAGAGTCGGAGCCGCCGGAAAGGGAAACGCGAAAGCGGAAACCTGGAAAGCGCCGAGGAAATCGGATCGGGAAACGGTCTGATAGAGTCGGAAACGCAAGACCGAAGGGAAGCGCCCGGAGGAAAGCCTGAGAGAGTCTCTCGGGTGAGTACAAAGGAAGCGTCCGTTCCTTGAGAACTCAACAGCGTGCCAAAAATCAACGCCAGATTTGTTGATGCCCCGTCTCCGGCCGATCGGCCGGGACGAGGTTCCTTTGAAAAAGTCCTGCCGGGCATGGTTCCGGTAGGCGCACAGCGAGGACGCTGTGAACCGAGGGGATTATTCCTCTTCTTGGTTCCGCTCTCGTGGTGTCGTCCCGATTACGGGAAAACATTCACGGAGAGTTTGATCCTGGCTCAGGACGAACGCTGGCGGCGTGCTTAACACATGCAAGTCGAACGATGAAGCCCTTCGGGG